>NZ_DJBB01000013.1:0-9331 GCF_002429865.1 Empedobacter sp. UBA5987 | reverse complement strand
ACCTAACAAAGGGAAGAGTACAGGATATGAAAAATTAAAATTAATCGCTTTTACAATAAAATCTTTCTTAGGAGCATTCACCTGAATAAAACTTTCTATGATCGGTTTATTCCATTTTACACTATCTTTTATTGTAGAAAATTGAAGGCAAATACTTTTAGATTTTGTTTCTGGACCAACACGTTTCAAGCGAAATTTGCTTTTATCATACAAAATCGTTTCGTGTAATTCTATCGTATCTTTTTTATAATCTTGCGCATTTGCAAACGTTATAAAACATAAAAAAAAGAAGTAAATTTTTGTCATCTATTGGTTTTAAAATCATTTATCAATTTTATAAAATATAGATGTTCAAAATTCATAAAGGTTACACAATAACATGTTAAAGTTTCAATTTGGATATTAAGAATAATTTTATTATCACATCATTTTTTTGCATAATTTTAATAAAAACTGAAATTTGAATGAAAATTAGATTATTACTTTCAATAATTTTTGTGTTTACTTTTTTACAAATTCATGCACAAAAAAAGGAACTTTCTTTGTCTGAAAATGTAAATAAAGAAACTATCTCATTTCAATTTATCAAGAATTTAGTTGTTGTTCCAATTACATTTAATGGTCATCAAATGAATTTCATTGTAGATTCTGGACTTAAAGAAACTATTTTATTCAGCCAATATGACAAAACAATCAACAAAAACAATCTTCGCCAAATTAATTTAAAAGGTCTAGGAAAAGATAATGCTGATACAAAAGGATTTTTTTCATCAAAAAATCAAATCGTTTTAGGTCAAAATTATTCTTCAAACAATATGGATATTATCGTGATACAAGACGAGAATTTCAACCTCTTTTCTCGGTTAGGAATTGATGTTCATGGAATAATTGGTTCTGAATTTTTTAAAAACTATCCAATTCAAGTAGATTATGCAAAAAGAAAAATCACCATTTATAAATCTATTCTTGAAGTTAAAAAATTAAAGAAATTTCAATCAAATCCATTAGAAATAAGTCCAGAAATAAAACCTTTTACAACTGTTGATTTTACGCATCAAACAACTTACACAAATCAAAAAATGTTGATAGACATTGGAAATAGTGATGGTTTGTGGCTTTTCGAAAATCAAATTGAGAATTTAGCACCTTTACAACATGTATTTTCGGATGAATTGGGCAAAGGTTTTAATGGTTCTATTAATGGCAAACGTGGAGTTATAGATGCCGTAAACTTAGATAAATATAAACTTAATCAACCTTTAATTGCTATTCCAGACATCGAATCGATCCAATATCTTAACTTAAAAAATAATCGAAAAGGTTCTATCGGCAATGAAATTTTGAGAAGATTTACAATTATTTTAGATTATAAAAATCAGTTGTTTTATTATAAACCGAATCGAAATTTCAAAGATGCTTTCCACTACAATAGAAGCGGATTAACGATAATTCACGATCAATTTGAGTGAAAAAAAACATCGGTTAGAATGACATTCAACACAAACGATGTTGATAAAGACAATGGTACTACAACACAAAAGATGAATTACCAATTTGAAATGAAACCTGTTTATAAAATAGAAGCGGTTCGTAAAAAATCGAATGCAGATTTAGTAGGTTTGAAAGCAAATGATATACTTACAAAATTGGATGGAAAACAAGTGAATAAAATGAGTTTAAATGATATCGAAAAATTCATGATTAAAAATGAATTTCAGCAAATTTCTGTAGAAATTCTCCGAAATAATGTTCCAATGAAATTTAAGTTTGTACTTGATATTCCATATTAAAAAAAGAGTAACTTTTGGTTACTCTTCTAATTGATGTAATATATTTTCTAATTCTACCAGATTCTTTTTATAATAAGTAGAAATCCACCATTTTAATAATAAAACGCAAATTAAAACATAGAAAAATAGTGTAAGAAAAATATAAAGATAAAACTGAAATTTGTATTCAAATTGCAACGAGTTTGGATGCTGGATATACGAAATACCAATAACCATCAACACTAAAATAGAAATCAAGTACGAATAAATACTGTAAATATCAATCGCAGATTTGTAATTATAATAAAACCAATTGATGTTCTTTAGCGAATTATATTCCAAATGATAAGATCGTTTATAAAACTTGAAAATATAAATAAACGGTACCAAAAAAGACAACGAAATACACAACAATGTCCACCAAATTGTTGGCGTATTTGCATCAAATAAGAAAGGAAAAGCATATAAAAACAATAATCCTAATGATTGAAAATAAAATTCTTGTTTCAATGTTTTTCTTACTTTATCAATAATGGTATTTGCTTCTTGATTAAGTTCAAGATTTGGATCAATTTTCACTTCATCTGAAGATTGATTGTCCCATTGTTTTTGTAATTCATCAAAATTCATAACCGTATTTTTTTATGATGATTTGTATTTTTTCTTTCGTTCTGTTCAATTTCACACGTGCATTTACTTCCGAAATTCCCAAGTTGATACTAATTTCCTTGTGATTTTGCCCTTCCAAAAACAGAAAAATCAATGCTTTCTCTACTTTATTTAATTCATGAACTGCTTTGTAAAACAATTCGAGTTGCGTTTCTTTTTCACCAGAATCCACCTCATCTACTTGATCAATATTTTCTAAAAAAGTATGACGATCTGCTTTTCTCTTTTCTTTTCTAAAATAAGTTAACGCCGTATTCAACGAAACGCGGTACATCCATGTCGAAAATTGAGACTTACCTTCGAAACGATCAAAAGATTTCCATAACTGCAAAACAATCTCTTGTATCAAATCATTTTGATCTTCAGAATTATCCATATACATCATAGCGATTTTGTGTAAAATCCCTTTGTGCTGATCGATTAATTCTAAAAAAAGAGTTTGTTTAGCTTCCAAAATCGTTACTTTATTTTTTTCAACGCAACTTGTTCATCATCGATAAATAAAATACAATTGACTCCGAAAAATTCTTGCAAAATATTTACTTTGATATTTAACTTTTCATCTTTAGAATTTTTCAAATGCCCCGTTAAAATTGGCGCAGAAAAATAGTTAATTTGATAATCTTGTAATTTGTCATTTACAAAAAGTTTTTCGCCAGAAAACCAATTATTCTCGATTCTGATAACATTATTTTCAACTGTTGTTTCCCAAATAGATTTCATCGCTTAATTATTTAGTGTTTACTAGTAAGTAGAAAAAAAATAAAAACGTTACAAACTTTTTTGAAAAAAAAAATTAAAATTCCATTTCTAACCAAATCGGTAAACTGAATTCTTCTAATAAATGAGCCAATTGAAATTCTTTGTAGTTTTCTTTCGTTATCCACGCCATTTCTTCTATCTCAGAAGCGTTTTTAAGCGTTTTTAATGATTTTAATTTAACATGAAATACATTTGCATGAACTTTGGTATTCTCTTCGTTAACGGCAATAGAAGTATGATTTCCTAAAAATGAAACATCGTGCTGTAGAATATCAACATTAATCTCTTCCAAAAATTCGCGTCCAAGCGTTGTTAATAATTCTTCATCTTGTTCTCGTTTTCCTCCAACCATCTGAAAAAATTTCGATTTCTTTTTTCGGACAGCTAACATTCTACCCGTTTCATCTGTAACCAAGGCGTTCACCAAATAAATATGATTCATTGTTATGCGTTATGCGTTATGCGTTATGCAAAAATAAAAAGTTTGGAGCAAAAAAAAGCTTCACAATAAGTGAAGCTTATAAAAGTTGGCGATCCGGACGGGACTCGAACCCGCGACCACTTGCGTGACAGGCAAGTATTCTAACCAACTGAACTACCGGATCAGTCTGTTTTTTTTATTTATAATTTTCGATCGATCTAAAATAGAAAAAGAAATAGATGCGATCCGGACGGGACTCGAACCCGCGACCACTTGCGTGACAGGCAAGTATTCTAACCAACTGAACTACCGGATCAGAAAATTATAAATTGATATATTTTTTATGAATTTTTATAAAAAATTGCGATCCGGACGGGACTCGAACCCGCGACCACTTGCGTGACAGGCAAGTATTCTAACCAACTGAACTACCGGATCAGAAATTATAAAAAATATATTGTGTAAAAGAACGAACTTTTTGCGATCCGGACGGGACTCGAACCCGCGACCACTTGCGTGACAGGCAAGTATTCTAACCAACTGAACTACCGGATCAAAATCTGTATCGATTTCGGATTGCAAATATAGGCGGTTTTCTGATAAAACCTAAACTTTTTTCAAAAAAAATCTCGGAAATTTTGCATCCGAGATTCTTTTATTTCAAAATCAGCGATTTAATTTATTATAAAATCGCGTTTAATTTTTCTACTAATTGCTCTTTTGGAACAACTCCAACAACTTTGTCTACTACTTCTCCGTCTTTGAAGAATAAAATTGTAGGAATGTTGCGAATTCCATATTTTGCTGCAACTTCTTGGTTTGTGTCTACATCAACTTTACCAATAACTGCTTTTCCTTGATATTCTGTAGCAAGCTCTTCCACAACTGGACCAACCATTCTACAAGGACCACACCAAACAGCCCAAAAATCAACCATTGCTGGTTTTCCTGACTCTATAATATCTGATGCAAATGATGCGTCTGTTACTTCTAATGCCATAATCTTATATTTTTTTTATCTAATCTTAAGTTTACAAATCTACATAAAATTTTATTCTTGAAAAATTTCGTTCATATTATCTATCAATTATTGAATAGATGAAACGAATAATTAATTCAGTTTGAATGTAATTTCCTGCAATTCATCTAATTCTTTCAACAAATCTCGACAAATGTTAATTTTGATTTTACTTGCTGGTAAATCTAAATTATTCAAATAATCTTTTGGATCAATTAATTGAATTTTTAATAATTTATCTCCTTGATATTTGAACATAATATCTGATAATTTGCTAAATGTTTCTTCCGAAAATTCTGGAACTTCAATCTTCACCGTCATTTTTTCGGCTTGTTTTTCCACAATTTCATTCAACAACAAAATATTTGTGATGTTTTTATACACACGTCCTTGCGTTACATTTCCTTCTTTGTCTTTGAATTCTTTTTTCGAGATATTCAATTTCAAATTCAAGAACATATTTTCCTGCATAAAGTGTCTATATTTCATATAATCGCTACCAAAAACCATGATATCCATCGAATCGGTGTAATCACTAAACGTAAAAATACCAAATTCGTTTCCATTTTTGGCAATTCTATGTTGAATATTTGACATCATTCCACAAATTGAAACTTCTTTGTTGACAAAATTATCTTCATTCGCATTGATATCAGAAATACTACAATTTGAAGCCATTTTCAACTCATGTTTGAAATCATCCAAAGGATGCGAAGAAATATAAATTCCAACAACTTCTTTCTCTTTCGACAAACGTTGTAACATATTCCATTTCTCACAATCTGGCAACATCGGAACCACATCTTCTACAACAGAATCTCCTCCAAAATCACCAAATAAAGAAGTTTGAGAAGAGTTTTTTTGCTCCTGATAATTTCCTCCATATTTGATTAATTTTTCCAGATTCGTCGTTGTATTATCGATAAAAAAATAACGTCCACGATGAAATTCAAACGAATCAAAACCTCCAGCTAAAACTAAGTTTTCGATTGTTTTTTTGTTCACTGTTCGCAATTCGACACGTTTAACAAAGTCGTATATATCTTTGAACGGACCATTTGCTTCACGTTCAGAAATTATCGAGTTTACTGCGGCTTGCCCAACACCTTTTACAGCTCCCATTCCAAAACGAATTTCATAATTTTCGTTTACGTTAAACTTCGTAATCGATTCATTGATATCTGGACCAAGAACCGCCAATCCCATTCGCTTACACTCTTCCATAAAGAAGGTCACTTGCTTGATATCATTCATATTATTTGAAAGAACAGCCGCCATATATTCTGCTGGATAATGTGCTTTCAGATAAGCTGTTTGATACGCTACCCACGCATAACACGTCGAGTGCGATTTATTGAAGGCATAGGATGCAAAGGCTTCCCAGTCTGTCCAAACTTTTTCTAAAATCTTAGGATCATGCCCTTTTTCTGAAGCTTGCGCAACAAATTTTGGTTTCATTTTATCCAAGACAGCTTTTTGCTTTTTCCCCATTGCTTTACGCAAAACGTCGGCATCACCTTTCGAGAAACCTGCTAATTTTTGCGAAAGCAACATTACTTGCTCCTGATAAACCGTAATTCCGTAGGTTTCTGATAAATATTCTTCCATCGCATCCAAATCGTACTGAATTGGTTCTTCACCATTTTTACGGCGAACAAACGACGGAATATATTCGATAGGCCCAGGACGATAAAGGGCATTCATGGCAATTAAATCCGCGAAAACTGTCGGACGTAAATCCTTCATGTATTTTTGCATTCCGGGTGACTCGTATTGGAAAACCCCAACCGTTTCGCCACGCTGGAAAAGCTCATATGTTTTTTCGTCGTCAATCGGAATTTCATCCGGATTGATATCGATTCCTGTTCTCGCTTTTACCAATTTGATGGTATCTTTAATCAGGGTTAAGGTTTTCAACCCCAAAAAGTCCATCTTCAATAATCCAGCACTTTCTGCAACCGAGTTATCAAATTGTGTTACATATAAATCTGAATCTTTTGCCGTTGTTACAGGCACGAAATTCGTGATATCATCTGGCGTAATAATTACCCCACACGCGTGAATTCCCGTGTTACGAACAGAACCTTCTAAGATTTTTGCTTGCTGAATAGTTTCTGCAACTAAATCATCTCCAATCGATAAACGTTTTAATTCGCTTACCGCATCAAATTCTTCTGGTTTTAAGGCTCCTTTTAATGCAGCTTCATCTAAATTAAAGATTTTAGATAACTTCATATTCGGAATCAAACCTGCAACACGATTGGCATCAAACAATGGTAAATCTAATACACGCGCCGTATCTTTTATCGAAGATTTCGCTGCCATTGTACCATACGTAATGATTTGCGCTACTTGATTTGCACCATATTTATCAATCACATAATCCATTACCAACGATCGACCTTCGTCATCAAAGTCGATATCGATATCGGGCATAGATACACGATCAGGATTTAGGAATCGCTCAAAAAGTAAATCGTACTGAATTGGATCTAAATTGGTAATCCATAAACAATAAGCAACTGCTGATCCTGCCGCCGAACCACGACCTGGACCAACCGATACGCCCATTTTACGCGCCGCAGCAATAAAATCTTGTACAATCAAGAAATAACCAGGATAACCTGTTTTTTCAATTGTGGCTAATTCGAAATCCAAACGTTCTTTAATTTCGTCTGTCAATTCTGGATAACGAATTTTTGCACCTTCGTAGGTTAAATGTTTTAAATAAGCATTCTCACCTCTTTTCCCTCCATCTTCATCATCTTCTGCGTGATGAAATTCTTCGGGAATATCAAATTTTGGAAGTAATACATCTCGATAAAGCGTGTATTCTTCTATTTTATCAACAATTTCTTGAATATTAATAATTGCTTCGGGAATGTCTTGAAACAATTGTTTCATTTCTGCTTCCGACTTAAAATAATATTCTTGATTTGGCAAACCAAAACGGAATCCACGACCACGACCAATTGGCGTTGATTGTTTTTCTGCATCGCGCACACACAACAAAATATCGTGTGCATTCGAATCGTCTTGATTGATATAATACGTATTATTTGTCGCAACAACTTTTACATTGTGTTTACGCGCAAACGCAAGCAAAGTCTGATTAACACGATCTTCATCTTCTTGTCCGTGGCGCATCAATTCGATGTAAAAATCATCACCAAACTGCTCTTTCCACCAAAGTAAAGCTTCTTCGGCTTGCTTTTCACCAAGATTCAAAATTTTGTTTGGAACTTCACCTTGTAAGTTTCCAGACAAAACAATTAAATCTTCTTTATATTCTTCAATAATCGCTTTATCAATTCGAGGCACGTAGTAAAACCCATCAGTATAAGCCTTCGATGCCATTTTTGCTAAATGATGATAACCATTTTTGTTCTTTGCAAAAATTACAATTTGATAGCCATTATCCTTTTTTGTTTTGTCTAAATGATTTTCACAAACAAAGAATTCGGAACCAATAATAGGTTTTAAGATAACTTCCGTTGGTTCTGCTCCGTCAGCAATTAACTCTTCATTCTTTACTTTTGCAGCTTTATTATGATTTTGTACTTCTGCATTAAAATGAAAAGCTCCCATCATATTTCCATGATCGGTAATTGCAACTGCAGTCATTTTATTTTTTGCCGCAGCACTCACCAAATCGTTTACAGAAATAGTCGATTGAAGAATTGAAAATTGTGTGTGATTATGTAAATGTGCAAATTTTGCTTTCTCGAATTGTGCTAAAACTTCTTCCGAAATATCAATAACCTCATCTCCTCCATCTTCTTTGGCTTTAATTTTCGCAATTTCTTGTGAAGCTTTTTTAAGATTTACGTGATTTAGTCCAACTGGCTGAATATTTGTTTCATTAATTGCATTAAATCGAACAAAATATTCATCTTCAACTTCTAACTCGTTTTTTGTAAAAATACCTTTACGAATCAACTCGAAAAAACAACGCGTAGTTGCCTCCACATCGGCAGTTGCGTTATGCGCTTCGCCAAACGAAACACCAAAAAGATATTGATGCAATTCTGTTAACGTTGGTAATTTGTAACGACCTCCACGACCTCCAGGAAGTTTCAATAACTCGGCAGTCACCTCGGTACAGGTATCCAAAACAGGTTTTTCGGCTAAATTATTTTCATAATTCAGACGATAAAATTCGGCTCCCATAATGTTAATATCGAACCCTAAATTTTGTCCAACAATGAATTTAGCTTTACCTAAAACTTCGTTGAATTTATCTAAAACTTCTTTTAATGGAACACCTTTTTCGGTAGCCAAATCAGTCGAAATTCCGTGAATACGCTCAGAATCATACGGAATATCAAAACCATCTGGTCGAACCAAATAATCTTGATGTTCAATAATTTGTCCCATTTCATCGTGCAATTGCCATGCTATTTGTATACAACGCGGCCAGTTGTCGGAGTCAGAAATCGGCGCATTCCAATCTTTCGGAAGACCAGTTGTCTCTGTATCGTATATTAAGTACATTGAGTTTTCGTTTGAATCTGTAAATTTACGAAATCTTAGGAGAAGATTTTCTTAAGATAAGTTAAGAAAGTTATTATATGAAATGTAATTTTATTAAAAGAGATATATCCAATATGTTTTACGTTTATACTATTACAATACCACTTTTGATTATTTTGTCTTTCTATTTCGTTGAACTGGATATCCCCCTGAATTTTC
>NZ_DJBB01000007.1:0-5492 GCF_002429865.1 Empedobacter sp. UBA5987 | reverse complement strand
GTCATAGAAATCAGAATGACAAAATTTGTTGTTAAAAGTGACAACGAATTTGAATTAGAAAAAGGATTTTGAAAAACTATATTCATTCATTTTTTATTCATGAGTTATTAATTGTTTCAAATGAATATCTATAATTAAAATAGATTAAGCTATGAATAAAAAAGTGATAGAAAGATACTGCATTTAGAATGCTCAGGGAACGGTTTTCTTGGTGGCTGAGGTTTTCGAAGTCACATTTTACGATCTTTTCCTTTCGAGTGTTTACTCTTTTCCCTTCGAGTGCCTCATGGAACGGGTTTTCTTGGTGGCTGAGGTTCTTGAAGTCATACTTGCTCTAATTATTAGAACTAAACAATTTATTAAATCTAGTGTTCAATGTTTCAATATACGCTTGTTTAGTATCCTTATTTAAGAAACTAATCTCCACAAAATCGATCCATTTTAGTTTAATTTTGATGAATCTTTTGTAAATAGATTCTACTGATTTATTAGGTATTTTTAATGTTTTCGCTAACTGATTGAAATCTTCTATTTTTAATCTATTTTTTTTACCATTAATTGTTAATGCAGATTCTTCCTTATCATTGGGAATTAATAACAGCGTATTCAATAAATCGTAAGCTGGAGATAATTCGTATTCATTGAAATCATTTTCGATTAATGAATAGTTTTTAAGATGCATATCAGCATTTGCAGTCAAGTAATTAAATAAAACAATTTCAAATAATTTTTGAGCTTCAAATCCACTATTTTTAGTTAGTTGATAGATTAATTTTCCGATTTTTTCTATTGAACCTCGATATTTATGTTCCGTTAAATTTTCAGTCAATTGACAAAAGTCTTCAACAGCAATTTTATCTTCATTTTTTCGATCAAATCGCTTTGTTAAATAAGCCAATTCACCTGATTTAAGCCGAATAAGTGTGTGTGTTGCTGTTTTTATTTTTACCAATTCCGCTAAATGCATGGTTAAGTCTTCATTTTCGGGTAAGTCGATATATTCTTTTGAAGCAGGTTTTAAAATATAATTTCCTTCAAGATCCACAATTGTAAATCTCGATTGTTTATTTATATCGCTTATAAGATTTAAAGATAATTTTGGCTGTACACCTGTAACTGCAACACTTTTTACAATCAACTCTTTTGCTAATTCTTCTAATTGTTTGCTGTCAAAATCAATTGAAGGAGGATTTATTGAACCAAATATTTTTTTAGAACATTTAGAATGAAAATCAATTTCATTTTCTGCTAATTCTTTGTAACAACTAAGGCATTTTATCATAATTCTTCATTATTTGAAATGATAGAAACAGCTCCAATACAATCTTTGCAAAGGGTTAATAATAAACCAAAACGATCTTTAGAATTTAATTTCCAATTTTTTACTGCAATATTCAAAAGCCAACCTTCTGGTATTAATCCATCAAAAAAAGGAAATAAAATTTTACTTTCATAAGAATCTTGTTGTTTTGGAAGCGTTAAACTAATTGGTTTCGATTCCAAATTATTCAAATATTCTTGATCGTATTTAAAAATATAACCATTTTCATTTTCAGAAATTGTTCCTGCAAATTGATTTTTATAATAGACTAAACCTTTTCTCATTGCTCAATTTTATCAATTACACCAACTTCAGAACCAAATAAAGCTAAAACTTGATTCACTTTATCTAATCTTACAGAAGGTTTTCCTTGTTCTAGTTCACGAATAAATCTTAAACCAACTCCAGCTCTCTCAGCTAATTCAGGTTGTGTAAGTTTTAATCTTTTTCTTTTCTGTTTGATAAATTCTGCAATTGATTGATTCATACTTATACCCTTTGAGGTATAAATATAGTCATAATTTTTGTTTTATACCCAATAAGGTATAAAATTTATATAAACGTAAGTATTATACCTTTTAGGGTACGGTCATTTCTTGGTGGCTGAGGTTCTCGAAGTCACACTTTTACGATATTTTCCTTTTTAGAACTCAGGGAACGATCTTTTGGTGGCTGAATTTTTTGAAGATAAAATTCTATTCTCGATACAATTTTTCTTCATTATTATTTCGAAAAATCACTCGAACTGACGAATTTTAATTAAGACGTATAACAAATGGATATAAACTAAATTTTAACCATACTGAAAACCTTTTCTTCTTGATAGTTTGATCTTTTCCCTTCGAGAGCCTAGGAACAGGTTTTTCTTGGTGGCTGAGGTTCACGAAGCCACATTTTTACGATCTATTCCCTTCGCATGTTTGATTTTTTCCTTCTAAAACCTCAGTGACCGTACTAAAAGCGAATTTGAATATTGGAAAAGAATGACGAAAACGGTATTAAAACACACACGTTAAGAAAATGTTTGAATGAAACTTAAAAAGGTATTAGCCCGTAGGGTTTTTAAAATCTTTAGAGAAATGAGAACATATTTAGTAGAGAGTTTTACAGCCAAGTCTTTTTTCGTTAGTTTTTTTGACTATTCCCCGAAGGGCATCTGAATACCTATAATTAAAATAGATAAGCTATGAATAAAAAAATGAAAGTAATAGATTTCTCGATACCTCAAATTAACAACGAGTTGAGGTTCTGAACATAATTACGTGAATAAGAGAATAATTAGTAGTTCTTTATTTATTACTTTTTGCTTGATCAAAAAGTAATCAAAAAATCAAGACTGCGATTTTCGACGTTCAATTACCATTTTACGCACTAAAAAGATTAAATGATTCGCTATCGCTCACTAATCTTTTTTACGCTTGTTTCAATGGATTGAAGCTCGTCTGCAAATCGTAAGTCGACTCTAAAATCCGTTGATAAAAGTGATAACGAATCTGAATTAGAAAAAAGGATTAGAAAAATCCGACGATTTAGAATCGAAATGCAATTTAACTCTAAATTATTGGAATAAAAAAGTTGGAGTGTCTGAGTGAAGCGAGTTGCCAACTTTATGGAGATAATTTAGTTAGTTGAATTACCTGAGCCATTCCATGGCTCCTCCTCTTAATTTCAAATTTTTAATTTCAAATGTTTTTTTTGATGAACTTTCCCGAAGGGCATATGAATACCTATAATTAAAATAGATAAGCTATGAATAAAAAAGTGATAGAAAGATTATTCTCGTTTTTCAAAACTACCTTCATTCATTTTTACCTTGACGCAAAAACGAACCAAAAACGTCAAGTCTGTGCCTACAAATCGGTCAATAACGGCTACTCACTAAATGCTTTAAATCATTCACATATAAAATGTGAACAGTAAATCATTTTTAACGTTCGTTACGCCGAATTGACACTCGACTCTTCAGCAATGATGGTTTTTAATTCCTTATTAAAAGTAAATTTAAAACTTGAATATTGAAAAAGAAATTAAAAATCCGACGATTTAGTATCGAAATGACGAATTTTAGTTAAATTGTTCAGAATTACGAGCAAAGGATCTAAAGTGTGTTCGAAAGAAAAAATAATAAATTTATAAACCAAACACTCTCTTAATTTTTAGAAAGAGGTGTCCAAATCATTTTGACAACGTACAGATTTTCATAAAACAAATGGAAAGCGAAATATTTCAATACATTGATATTTGGTACAACAGAAAAAGAAGACACAGCTCATTGAATTACAAAACAATTGAAGAATTTAATAACTTAAATAATGTTTACAAAAATGTAGCTTAAATTTTACTGTACTTTTTATTTGCATAACCAGCTATCAAAATTTGCTTACATAAAACTGCAAATCTTCTATTAATATAAAAATCTTCAATAGCAAAAACCCTTATCAATATAAATTAACTGAGTCTTTCTTTGAAGATATTCAAAATCCTCTTGAACGAATTGTATTTAGTATCATGCTATTTTTAATTAAAACATTAAAAACTCAGATTCAATTTTATCAATCACTTTTTCAGGAATATTTTGTTTTTGACATAGGATTCTGAATTGATTAGTCGATTGTACGACTTCATCAATAATTCCGTTAGCATCTTTAATCGTGAATAAATCAGCTATTTTCAGTAAATCAGTTCGATTAATTTCAGTTCGTTTTCCATTAATAGACATCGCTCTTGAAATTCGAAGATAGTTTTTTAAAGCATCTAACGGATAGGTTAAATCATAGGCAGGAGCTAAATTCCAACGGTCTTTTTCTGTATCATAAATGAATGAGAAATTCTTTAAATGGTCATCAATATTAAAAAAAACAAGATTAAAAGCCATTCGTTTAAATAATTGCTGAATATTTTTGTGCGAAAGTTTCAAATCAAAAGCTAGTTTAAAAAGATTTTCATAAGACGAATTTTCAGGCTTTTTGAAATCCCACCCTGTCATTCCTGAAGCTGTCAAAATATGCTGTTTTTGTCCATTTTGACGATCAAATCGTAATGTTGCAAAATGTTTATCTTCAATTAATTTAGAAGGCATCATTTCAATTCCAATGGAAGTTGCAATTTGATAATAAATGTATTCTATTTTTTCTTTTGAATAGCCTTGATCTTCGTCGATCGAAAGCTTGATTAAATAATGATTATATTCTTCAGAAGTTTCTAAATCACCAGGAATTAAATGTCCTGTAGATTTATTTTCCGAAACCAAAATTTTAGGTCGTGCACCGCCAGCTGAAGTTCCAATCTTGAAAATATTCAGTAAAGCAATATCACTTAATCCTTTTTCTTCGGTGGAAGTTTTTAAATCCAATACTTTTTTAACTACTTCTGTAATTTCATCGACATTAATTGTTTGATTGGATTTAATTTCTTTGGCTGGAGAAAATTCTAAGGCTCCCATTCCTCTTTTACCAACATAAGTAAGCTGCTCTAAAGGCGTGATTACACTTATGTCTTTTTGAGTAGATTCAAGCCATTCTTTGAAAACAATGTTTCCAAAAAAATCAGGTAAAGAATCTGCAATCATAGGAGGTAGTCCTCGAAAAGTTTCCCCTTCAAATTCAGAAAATACTTGTACGTTAGGCGTTCTTCGAATAACATAAGGAAATATCTTTTTGTAGCTATTACTTTCCAAAAATTCAGGATTGTATTGGAATGAAGATTTTCTTTGGTTTTCGTCGTATCCAATTTTTCCAATTTCAATTCCTTGAAAATTGATTGAAATGATTTGATTCTTTGCCATAGTTAATACATGGATTGATTATTTTCTAATCTTTCAATTTTATCAGAAACAAATTGATTGATTGATTTCATTTCGTCAAAATACTGTAATACTTTCAAAAGAGTTTCGATTGTAGGATTCTCTCCATTTTCAAGTTTAGCAATTGTTAAACGAGAAAGCGCTAATTCATCAGCTAATTCTTGTTGTGTTAAGTGTTCTGCTTTTCGCATTTTTTTACACCACTCACCAATTGAATTTTTTACATCTTTTATTGTTGTGAAATCTAACATAAATGTATATTATAATAATCAAATGTACGAAATTTAGACAAAATATATAATAATGTATACATTTTGTTTGTATTAAACCTGTCGTACTTCATGACTTCGTAGACTTTAAATATAATTA
>NZ_DJBB01000028.1:0-52189 GCF_002429865.1 Empedobacter sp. UBA5987 | reverse complement strand
TAACAAGGGGGAGATTACAAAATCTCCAGCTTGTACAAAGTTATTTTCCTTTATCAATGACATGCTGAGTTGTTATAGCTCCTGCAGGAAAAAAAGATTTTGAATATTTGAATTTTGCATTATCTACAACCTCAGGAAGATTAGTTGAAGGTTGATAATTTACATCACCTTTTTGCTCACGGATCGACATATATCCGTCTTGATTATATGTTTTTACACTTTTTTTAGTGCATTAACAGGAATTTGTTAGAAATTACCCGTTAAACGATGACGTTGCGTATCAGAATAGGAAAACATACGACCTTGTAACAATTTATCTTCAGAAGCTTCAATTCCTGGAACCAACGTAGCTGGAGCAAATGCTGCTTGTTCAACTTGTTGAAAATAATTCGTTGGATTCTCATTCAATGTCATTGTTCCAACTTTAACTAATTTTGCAACAGATTCTGGCCAAATTTTCGTTACATCAACAGGATTGAAATCTAATTTATCAAAATCTTCTCGTTTCAATAATTGAACATATAAATCCCATTTCGGAAAGTTTCCTTTCTCAATTTCATTACGCAAATCTAATGTTGCATGCTCAATTGCAGTCGATTGAATTTTATCCGCTTCTTCTTGCGTTAAATTTTTCGTTTCTTGTTGAGGAACCCATTTGTATTTCACATAAGTCACTTCACCTTTTGAATTTACCCATTTGTAAGCATGTACACCATTTCCTTCCATTTGACGAAAATTTGCTGGAATTCCGTAATCTGAAAACAACCACGTTAACATATGCGTAGATTCTGGCAAATTAGAGAAGAAATCAAATACACGATTTGGATCAGATGCGCCATTTGTTACAGGAGATGGCCTGAAAGCATGCACCATATCTGGGAATTTGATCGCATCTCGAATAAAGAAAACAGGTAAATTGTTTCCAACTAAATCGTAATTTCCTAGTTCTGTGTAAAATTTAACAGCAAATCCACGTGGATCACGATAAGTTTCTGGCGAACCTTGTTGATGCGTTACAGTTGAAAAACGTACAAATAATGGTGTTTTTTTACCAGCTGTTGACAAGAAATCAGCCATTGTCACATCAGAAAAATCTTTATCAGCTACAAATTCTCCGAAAGCTCCAGCTCCACGCGCATGAACAACACGTTCTGGAATACGTTCGCGATCAAATGCTGCTAATTTTTCAATTAAATGAATGTCCTCCAACAAAACTTGTCCGTTATTTCCGATTGTTTTAGAATTTTGATTATCTCCAACTGGAGCGCCTGTGTTTGTTGTTAATTGTTGGGCAAATCCAATCGTACAAAGGAATGCTAAACTTAATACTAAAATTCTTTTGATCATAATTATAGTTTTATTCTTTATTTATCATTTTAAGACAGAGCAAAACTAAATCGACTATAATTATAAATTAAATCTATAAAAATCTATTAGATAGAATTATTTTTTATAATAATTATAACCCAATCCTTAACAAGGAAGAAAAAGCTGATATATTATTTCGCAATAAATGAATATATAAAAATGATTAAGAATTTTAGAAATAAAAAAAACCGCTTATTTAGCGGTTTTGAGAGATATTATTTAATTTTTTCTAAATCGTTGAAAAGACATAGAAGGTTTAATTTTTATCGATTCATTAGCTATTAATACCATTAAATTCAAATGCTGATTGAACATCCATAGTGAATTTCCTTCAACCTCTACTCCTTGTGGAGTTCTGATAAGTTCTAAATTTGTGTACATCATAATCTATAATTTTTTGGTTGACGCTAATATTGTGTTAAAAATAATTTTTAATGTTAATTTCATTTAACACAACTGATAAAATTAAAAGTTTCTAATAAAATTCAGTGTTTTATATTTGTTTTTAAACAAACATAAATTATACCAAAAAATTATACAAATCGTTTCCTTAATGTTAAATTTTAAGAAATTTGACTCCATCCTACTTTATCTTTATGATTTTCAATAAAATATTTTTTTGTTGGTTCGTTAACTGGTAAAGAAAGTGTTGGATCTTGTGAAAGAATAGCTTCTACACATTTTCTTGCAGCATACAAAACCTCTTTGTCTTTCGCTAAATCAGCAATTTTAAGGTTGAGAACTCCACTTTGTTGCGTTCCCATCATATCACCAGGACCACGCAATTCCAAGTCAACTTCCGCTACCTGAAAACCATCATTAGTTTCACACATTGTCTGAATTCTACGTTTCGAAACTTCATTCAATTTTCCACCTGTCATCAAAATACAATACGATTGTTCCGCACCACGACCTACACGACCACGAAGCTGATGCAATTGAGAAAGACCAAAACGTTCAGAATTTTCAATAATCATCACCGACGCATTTGGGACATTTACACCAACTTCTATCACAGTTGTTGCCACCAAAATTTGGGTTTCATTATTTTTGAAACGATTCATTTCAAATTCTTTATCCGCAGGTTTTTGACGACCATGCACAATACTTATCGCATATTCTGGCAACGGAAAAGTACGAGAAATACTCTCGTAACCATCCATCAAATCTTTCAATTCTAACTTTGCTGATTCTTCAATTAGTGGATAAACCACATAAATTTGACGACCTTTCGCAATCTCATCTTTCATAAATTTGAAAACACTTAAACGATGCGCATCCGTTTTATGAAGCGTTTTAATTGGTTTTCGTCCTTTTGGCAATTCATCAATCACCGAAACATCCAAATCGCCATACATTGTCATCGAAAGTGTACGTGGAATTGGTGTGGCTGTCATCACTAAAATATGTGGTGGTAGTTTAGCTTTTCTCCAAAATTTAGCACGTTGAGCGACTCCAAAACGATGTTGTTCATCAATAATCGCTAATCCTAAATTCTGAAAAATCACATTATCTTCCAACAAAGCATGCGTCCCAATAATGATTTTAAGGTTTCCATTTTCAAGGTTTTCTAAAATAGGTTGACGTTTTTTCTTTGTCACTGAACCCGTTAATAATTCAACCGAAATATCCAAACCATTCAGCAATTCTGTAATGCTTTCGTAATGTTGTTGTGCAAGAATTTCGGTTGGCGCAATTAAAGCCGCCTGAAAACCATTGTCAACTGCAATCAATATCGTTAACAACGCAACCATCGTTTTTCCAGAACCAACATCACCTTGCAACAAACGATTCATTTGCGCAGGTTGACGAAGATCAAAACGAATTTCTTTTATCACTCTTTTTTGTGCATTTGTCAATTCAAAAGGTAAATATTCATTGTAAAATGTATTGAAATAACGACCAATTTCTGGAAAAGGATTACTTCTATTCTTTTGTTTATTGACTGCTTTTTGAGAGAGATTAGCAAGATTTAGAAAGAAAAATTCTTCAAATTTTAGACGTCGAATTGCCGCATTTAATTCTGTTACATCTTTTGGAAAATGAATTGCTTTTAAGGCTTCATTTCTTCCAACTAATTTATAATGATCGAGAACATTTAATGGTAAATTCTCAGGAATATCATTATTTTCAGCAAAAAGATTCATCATCATTTTCTGAAGAACACGATTCGTTATTCCTTTTTTTGTCAACTTTTCGGTACTTGGATAAACAGGAAATAATCCAAGCGGAATATTTTTAGCATCTTCAACTAATTCAATTTCAGGATGTGTGATACTGAAATTATTATTGAATACATTTGGTTTTCCGTAAATGACAACTTCTTTGAAAAGATCATTTCTCAATTTCTCCTTTTGCCAAGAAGAAACTTTGAACCAAACCAATTCTAAAGTTCCTGTCCCATCTTGAAATTTCCCAACCAAACGTTTTACTTTTCCTTGATTAATTTCTTCTAAACTAACAATTTTACCTTTCAATTGAATTTCGGCAGCTGTTGAAGAAATTTCAGAAATTTTATAGAATTTTGATTTATCAACATAACGAAAAGGAAAATGTTGTATCAAATCTTCGTATCTAAAAATTCTGAATTCACTTTGCAATGTTTTAGCACGCTCAGGTCCAGCACCTTTTAAATATTCTATTGTTTTTTTTAATGGATTTTGATACATTTTTCTACTTTCGAAAGTCGCAATTTACCAATTTTTAACGACAAACAATGTCATCATTGTTACAAAATAAGCTCGTAGAATTGCATTATATTTGTAACAAATTAGAATCAAATGAATTTAACAGAATACATCAACAAAGGTTTATCATACGAAGATTATATCACACGCGTTGAAGATGATTTGGAAAACGAAATCGAAAACGATGATCCGAAAGAATATGTACAATATTATGCTTTGGGATTGCAACGCATGAACAGAATTTTTAAAACATTCAGTTTAAATCCTGCTCAAGAAATACGCGTTAAATCAACTACAAATAATTTAAAATTATTAGTAATTACAGAAGGTTGGTGTGGAGATGCATCTCAAATTTTACCTGTTGTGGAGAAATTGGCAAATGCACTTCAAGTTTCGACGCATTATGTTTTACGTGATGAAAACATGGAGTTGATGGAAAAATACAAAACAAATGGTGCAGCTTCTATTCCGATTATTATTGGAGTGAATGATGAAAATGAAGAAGCTTTCCGTTTTGGTCCTCGTCCACAAGCTGGAATGGAAATGTTGGCGCGTTTCAAAAGTAATCCTGATACGTATTCGGCAGATGATTTTCACGAAGATTTACAAAAATATTACAACAATAATAAAGGTGAAGATATTGTAAATGAAATTTTAGATTTGATTGACGAAAACATCGGTAATTAATCATTTTTTTCAATTTGTTCAACTTGTTATTTGTTCGCATCTTTGTGTAAGATTTTATTGAAAAAGAAAAATGAAAGGAAATAAGCAAATTATTTTTGCCATCGTTGTAGTTGTCGCTTTAGTCGCTATTATGTTTACGCCAATCGGTACATTTTTTAAAAGTAAAATGGAAGACAATAGCCACGTTGCTGGTTCTGATATAGAATTAACAGAAAGTGATTATGACATTAATTTAATTGGTCATAACGGCGTAGCGAATACAAACTTGATTGATTTCAAGAAAAGTGGTGAAGTTATTTTCATAAATTTTTGGGGAAGCTGGTGTCCTCCTTGTGTTGCAGAAATGCCAACAATTCAGAAATTGTATGAAGCAAAAGGACAAAAAGTAAAATTTGTATTAATTGCAATTCAGGATAAACCAACAGTTTTCAATCCTTTTTTGCAAAAAAATAATTATACAATGCCAGTTTATGAGCCGAATAGTCCAATTTCGAACAATATGTTACCAAAGGTTTTTCCAACAACTTATATCTTAAATAAAAAAGGTGAAGTTGTGTTGAAAGAAACAAAAACGAGAGATTGGAACGATAAAGAAATTAATGATTTATTAGATAAATTAATCGCTGAATAATGTCATTCAAAAAGATAAAAAACCGTTATTAAATGATTAATAACGGTTTTTTTTATATCTGTAATTTAATTTTCTCTCATCAATGCCAATTGCAATAAAGCAGTTGATGTATTTTGATTACGTGTAGTAGCACTTACATTAAATAGATTTTCGAAAAAATTATTGGTCAATTTTGTTTTTCCGTAACCAGAAGGACAATACAAATAAACGACATCATCAGCAATAAAATATTGTTCATCTTCAGTTTTCGAATTTTCAACTTTTTCAGTATTTATTTCCTCAGGTTTATTGGCTAAAAATGTATAATGCAAAAACTCTTTATCGATGCTAAAATCCTTTAAGAATGGATTATTTTCGATGATGTTTTTTAATTTTTCGATGGTTAAAATCAAAATTGGAACTTCAAAAGATAAACTTTCTACAATTTTATCATGAATATAGTCTACCTTCATTTTATTAGAAACTATTTAATTCTAAACTAAATATAAGGGATAATTTCAAATTACAAGAATAAAAAAAGACCTAAATCCACATTAAATAAAAGGTATAAAATTAATAATTTGAAAATTATTATTATAAATATTTCTTTATTCTTGATGAGAAGTAAGTAAAGAAGTCAATTCATCAGCCAAATTAAGTTCCGTAAGTTTTAATTTGATTGCCGAAATTTGTTCTTCAGTTGGAATTTTATTTTTTATTAAAACGTCATAACCTTCAGCAGTCAAAAGGCTTTTATCAAAATAAATGATAAGCCACTCTAATTTTTCGTCAAAATAAATAATTTCCCAATTACTTTTAAAAACACTTTTTAATCCATTTCCTTGCCATCTGAATTTTGTATTTTCATCGTCTAAAGGTTCATCTTTCCCTAAAATGCTTTTTATATATCCGTTATGTAAATAGTTCACTTCGTCCCTTAAATAAAATTTACCTTCTTTTTCTTCTTTCATATATGTAAAAGTTGGTCTTATTTTATCCCCAGACAACCACATTTTAAAGTTCGTAAAAATAACATACCACGTTCCTTCTATTCTATCTAAATTCATTTATAATTTTTTAAACTTTTTGAATGAAAAAATCAAACCAAAAGGTAATTTTGATTGTTAATTATTAATTAAATGTTTAGGATTTAGAATTATATAATTAGCACAAATTACTTGCAATTAGTGATGGTTATTTGCTATAATTATTACCATTATAATTTTGTATTTAAATGTTGCTATTTGACATAATTTAATGATCTATAAACCTCCTTATTTACCAAAATTTTTAAATTATTTAATTAGTTTTATTTATATAGGAATCTATTAGAACAACAATAATTATCTATTTCAAGCAATTATGAAATTAAATGATGGAATTATTTGGAGTAATTTACATTACTTTTCTGTCTTTCGCTATTACAAGTTTCCTAAGGTTAGATGGGTAAAATTACGAATAAACTTTACGTTTAATAATTTTATTTCGTTTTCTTTTCTTAAAAATAATTCGAATTAGTCGATAACCATACGTTACCTTTTTATTTTTTGTGATAATTGGGAATGCCATTGTGCACATCAACGAAATGCAAGCTGTTGTACCTAACGCGCCTCCATAACCATTGAAAATTTTGCTCGTATAATGCAATAAAACTGCAAATAAAATTGGAGAGAAAACCAACGAAAAATAACTGATATTTATGGTTGATGATACCATTCCAATGAAAGTTCCACCGATTACATACAACGGAATATTTTTGGTATAAAACTCAGGTAAAATTGTTGGAAAGAAATAGAAAAATCCGCCAACAATCATCGCAATCATTGCAGAGGCTCGAACTGGTCCTTGCTTGAAACGAATGTTTAATTCATATGTTATTAATGAAGCTATTATTGAACACATCATTAATATTAAAAATTCAATAATCATTAGCCCGCAATTAATTTAAACAACAACATACTCAACAAAACGCCTATAAATGCTAATGTTCCTAGCTTTCCACCCACACCAACAAATAAAGATTTTGTAGCAAAAAATAACAAGGCAGTAAAAACTCCAGCCGAAATAATCATCCAATAAACATACTGAAAATCAAGCGAAGTCATCCCAATGAAAGCACCACAATAAATTGGTCCTGCAATTTGTTTTAGATATTCTGAACGAGAATTAAACTTCGTTAAAAAAGAACCTAAAGTTCCTATAATTCCTGCAGAAAAAACACCGCCTAAACCTAATTTATTATTGATCAAATATGTAATTATTGCTGCAATAGGAATCCATAAAACCAAAGTTTTACGATCAAAAGAATATTCGTGATGATGCAGTGGAAACTTGCGGTAAACCACAATCAAAAGTAAACAAATTGCAGCAATAATGTAAGGAACAAGATAATGTTCTATTCTTTCGTTCATTATCGAAAATAAAAACAGAAACTGAATTATAAAAATAATCAGTATCGTGACAAATTTTATGATGCGTTTGGTTTGCACAATTATTTTTTGAAGTTGCAAAGTTAGTGACTTGTTTTAACAAAATAGAATAATTTTTATCAGTAAAGTTGTAAAAATTTCTTAAACTTAAGAACAATATGAAAACACTAGAAAATTTGAAATTTCAACATCATTTAACAAAGAATCTATTGAATGATGAATTTTAACAATTCGTGAGTTTCCACAAAAAATTCAGAATGAAATCACCTCTCTTTCAGAACCTAAATTCGAACAATAATATCGTTCTGAAGGCTGCATCAACGTTGGGTTGTTTTGTTAAATTCTTTTGTTGAAAGCGATTGGGACAAAAAATTTCGTCATCAGTAAACAAATCAATTTATTGATTTAAAAACAAATCTTGCGATTTATGCTTGGCATTGCAGTCATCATTTGGCGCATGTACAACAATCTAAAAAAGTTAATGTATCTTTACGAAAGATTTTATAATCCATGAAATACATCAATTATTTTCTATTATTTTTATCTACAATCATTAGTGTTTTTCTGTTTTTTGTAAGCCCGAATCAAATTGAACTCGTTCCGAATAAAAATGAAGGTTATAAAGGTGAACAAATTATGCTCATTGAAAAATCGAACGATATACAGTTTGTGAAAAATATAGCTGAAACTTCGGTAGATAAATATGATGTAATGTACAATCAATTATCTGATTTTGCAGCAAAAATGAATACTTGGATTATTTTATTATTTATTCTTCAACTTGCTATGGGCGTACTTTTCTTTCTACAATTTCGAAAAAATAAAAAATCTCAAGTCAACACAAGATTAACTTGAGATTATATTGACTTAAACTATCACAAAAAATAAGTCATTCTACCTAAAAAAATATCTATTCCTCAATTAATTCAGCTGAAAAACCAACTTCCTCAATTGTATCAATAATTTCTTCGTCTGTTGCTTGATTAATTTTTACAGACAAAACTTTGTCTGGATTATCAGTATCAACTTCCCAAGCTTCTAAACCATCTAACTTATCTAAAAAAGGTTTCACTTTGCTCACGCAACCACTACAATTTATATTTGTTTTGAATTTTAATTCTTTTGTTTCCATAACTCTTTGATTTTTGTCTTACAAATTTCGATAGAATTGTTCCAAAACCATTTACAAGATTTCGCTAAATAGTTATATGATTTCTATACTTATTAATCGTTTTGAGCTACTTTTGCATTCAAACAAAACAATTTCAATTTCTTTTACAAATGAGTCAACAAAATGACCAAAATATTATCTTAGCGATCGACGAAAAACCGAAGTTAGGACAAGGTATATTATTAAGTATACAGCATCTTTTTGCAATGTTTGGTGCAACAGTTTTAGTTCCTGCTTTGACAGGAATGTCTCCAGCAATTGCATTAATTTCGAGTGGAATCGGAACTTTAGTTTTCATCTTAATTACACGAGGAAAAGTCCCTTCATATTTGGGATCTTCATTTGCTTTTATCAATCCAATTATCGCAATGAAAGCTTTAGAAACAAACCCAGAAAGTGGAATTGCGACAGGAAGTTTCTTGGTTGGTAGTTTTTTGGTAGGAGTTACTTATTCATTGGTCACACTATTTATAGCAACGGCAGGAACAAAATGGTTAATGAGACTTTTACCCCCTATTGTTGTTGGTCCAGTAATTATGGTAATTGGTCTGGGATTAGCTTCTACAGCAATCAAAATGGTGACAAATAATCCTTCTGGTGAATATGATTTAACCTATGTTATAATTGGTTTTGTTACCTTAATTATCACGATAATTACAGCAATTTTCAGTAAAGGTTTTTTGAGTGTAATTCCAGTTTTGGTCGGAATTATTGGTGGATATCTTTTTGCAATTACGATGGGAGTTGTCGACCTAAATCCTGTTATAGAAGCTAAATGGTTTATGATTCCAGATTTTACCATTCCTTTTGTAGATTACACACCAACTTTGTCTTGGTATGTTATTTTCTTAATGATTCCGGTCGCAATTGTACCAATCGCAGAACATATCGGACATCAATTAGTTTTGAGTAAAGTCGTGAACAAAGACTTAATCGAAGATCCAGGTCTTGATAAATCGATGTTAGGAGATGGTATTGCAACAATGATTGCAGCTTGTTTAGGTGGACCTCCAAACACAACGTATGGCGAGAATATTGGTGTTTTAGCTATTACAAGAGCTTTTAGTATTTATGTATTTATTGGAGCAGCTTGTTTTGCAATTTTATTTGGATTTTGTGGTAAAGTTTCAGCATTATTAAGTACAATTCCAACACCAGTTATGGGTGGCGTTTCTATTTTATTATTCGGAATTATTGCTTCGAGTGGTTTAAGAATGTTAATTGAAAATAAAGTTGATTTTAAGATTAAACGAAACCTAATCATTTCATCTGTTATCTTAATTATTGGAATCGGTGGTGCAGCAATTCACATTGGAGATTTATTTTCTTTAGAAGGAATGGCTTTGGCTTCTATAATTGGAGTTGCTTTAAATTTGATTCTTCCAGGAAGAGAATTTATCTCCTTTAAGGAAATGTTTGATGAAGAAAATTAAATAAAGATTTAGAAGTTAAAATTATATTTTCGATAGAATTTTAATTAAAAGTGAACATATATAAATCAAAAAGGCGAGCTGAATTCAGCTCGCCTTTTTGATTTAAAATATATTGTTCTTAAACTTCGTCAAAATCAATTGCTAAAGTAGCTGTTTTTGGACGAGAAATACACGCTAACGTCATTCCTTCTTCATAATCAGAATCTGTTAATACATAGTTGTCTCCGATATGCACTTCGCCTTCCGTTATCTTACACATACAAGACGAACAGACACCACCTTTACATGAATAAGGCGCATCAATACCAGCGTCTAACATTGTATCAATCAAATTTTTTCCTCTATCCCAAGTCACTTCAGAAGTTTCTCCATCAAGTGTTACAGTAACTTGAACCGTTTGAGGTCCTTCGTCATGTTTTGTAAAAATATCTTCTGTTTTCACTGAAGGATTAAACATTTCGAAATGAATATGTTTCTCGATAATTCCCGCTTCATTGATTTTCTTCGCTAAAGTCAAAATCATTTCTTCTGGTCCACAAACCATTGCTTCATCGACTTCATTGATATCAATAATTTGATTCAAAATTAAATCAAACTTCTTCTCATCAATTCGTCCGTTGTAAATAAAATTCTCTTGATCTTGACGCGTATAGAAATGATGAATAAAAACATTGTTTGGATATTTTTGTTTCAATTCTGTCAAACGCTCTTTGAACATGATTGAGTTTTCATCTCTATTTACATAAAAAATATGAAAATTTACCCATTCTTCAGTCTGCAAAGTAAACTCTAACATACTCATAATTGGCGTGATTCCACTACCCGCCGTAAAAGCTAATAACGTACGTTTTTCGTTTGGTTTTGTTGGAATTGTAAAACGTCCACTTGGTGTAGAAACTTCCAATTGATCACCAACTTTTAGTTCATTTGCTAAATAAGAAGAAATCTTTCCATTTGGTTGAGATTTAACCCCAATGCTCCATTTTTTATCATTAGGAGATTCACACAAAGAATAATCTCTTCGTTCTCCATTAATATTAAGAGTGATATATTGTCCAGGTAAAAAATTGTATTCTTCGTGTAATTCCTCAGGAACATCAAACGAAATTTGAACAGCATCAGCCGTTAATTTTACAATTTCTTTTACTGTTAATAAATTAAATTTCATAGTCGTATACTATTTATAATTCTTAAAACAACTCGTTATTTAAGATTGTTCTGCTAACTTTGTACAAAAGTAAGATTTTAGATTAAATAGAAAAAATATATGGAAATAGCATTGATCGCTCATGATGGAAAAAAAGCTGAAATGGTCAATTTTTTAATGAAACATAAAGAAGCTTTAAATAAAAATAATATCACATTTATCGCAACTGGAACGACAGGAAAATATGCGGAGCAAACTGGCTTGAAAGTTACACGCTATCTATCTGGTCCTCTTGGTGGTGACGCACAAATTGCCGCTCGTGTTGTGGAAGGAAAAACAGATATGGTTTTCTTTTTTAGAGATCCAATGGGGAAACATCCGCACGAACCCGACGTAAATATGTTACTGAGACTGTGCGATGTACACAATATTCCATTAGCAACAAACCCAGCTACAGCAGAAATGTTATTGGATCATTTGAAATAATTATTCTTAAGCTAATCTTAAGTTTATTTTGGTTGTTTTGGTGGATAATTTATTTAATATTGAATAGAAATTTTAACTGAATATAAATAACAATTCAAAACCAAATTACAATGAATTTAATTAAAAAAAACAGCTATCGCGCTTAGCTTATTTGCATTTACTAGATCTACTGTAGGATTTGCTCAAACTAAAATTCCAACTAAGACTGCTAAAACAGAAATTGCAAAAACAAAGGCTACAACTGATAAAAAAGTAACAGAAACAAAAAAGGATGTAAAAGCAACTACAACTAAGAAAACTGATGCAACTGCTAAAACAGTCAATGATAAAAAAGTAGCTTCAGAAAAAAAAGAAACAAAAACAACTGTAGCTAAAACAACAACTGCGGGGACTTACAATGGGCACAAAGTTTTTGTAGGGCCAAAAGGTGGAAAATACTATATCAACGACAACGGAAATAAAACGTATATCAAACAATAGTTTTTATTCCTAATAAAAATAATAAAGGCTGTCCTAACAAATAAGACAGCCTTTTTAAATTACATTTTTATAATAAATATTTTCTGGATTTTGAGGATCTATTAAGATGTCTACATCTTTTCCTTTTTTTAAAATCTCACTTGCGTTAACATCTCCAAAATATTCAAATTCTGTATAATAAATTTTTTCAGTATTTGGATGTTTATAAAAAACTTCAACTATATAGTCTGGCAAATGATTTTCTCCTAATAAACCTCTTTTTATTTCAATAATATGTGCTTTTACTTTTACTCCTTTATTTAATAATCTTGAATGATTTAGGTAGTCAAATAAATTGACAAAACCTAAATATCCCATAAACAAACTACAGAACAGAAAAACTACTCCAAGCAGTTGATTAAAAAATACACCAAGATTTAGAAAAGAGCATATTAGAACAAATCCTAAACTTAGGATTAAACATCCTATTGCGATTGACAATTTCATTATTCTTGTATTTGCTATCTGTTTTTCACAAACCGTACCAAAAACAAAAAATTGTCCTATAAAAATAATTTTATTATAAATTTATTCAAACATCTTAATAAGCTGCTGTAAATCTGCTTTTTATATGATTGGCATTTTCAATTTCATCTACAATCACCACTGCAACATCTTCCACAGACAAAATACTACGTCCTTCTGCATTGAAAACTGGTACATCATTTCCTAAACGATATGTTCCTTTTCGCTCTCCAGAAGTACCTTGATGCATTTCTGGTGCTGGAGAAAACATTGTCCAATCCAACTCATTATCTTGTTTCAAGATATTATAATAATCTCTCGCTGCCAAAGCGCCTTGCTTTATTTGTTCAGGAAAATCTGGCGCGTCTACAATTTGTAATTCTTTTTGATCATTCACATACAAACTTCCCGCTCCACCAATAACAATCAAACGTTTTACGCCTGCCAATTTAGTTGCTTCTTCAATAGCTTTTGCGCCTTTCAAATAATCTTCATAAATATTTGGATTCGTCCAACCAGCATTAAAAGCACTTACAACCACATCAGCACCTTTCAAATCTGTCGCCAAAGCTTGCACATCATTTACATCTAACGCCACTTTTGCTACATTTTTACTATCTAAAACCTTGTCTGTATTTCTAGCAAATGCTTTGATAGATTGATTTCTATTTACCAATTCTTCTACGATATGTGAGCCTACAAAACCTGTTGCTCCAATTACTGCTACTCTCATTTTATTTAATTTTATATTGTAATTAATTTTGTTACATTTAAAGATAAAAAATTTTACTGAAATTCATCAGAGAATTGTTTTAAAGTTTTATGATTTAATGAATGAATCAATTCTGATTCAGCATGATCAAATAATTTTTCAAGATTGTTATTCATTTGTTTACCAACTGGACATTCAGGATTGGTATGATTCATTCGCCCAAAAACATTTTCTTGATTGACAATTTTATAGACATCGCCTAACAAAATATCAGCAGAATCTTTAACTAAATAAATTCCTCCTTCTTTACCTTTTTTCGAATCGATGAAACCTGCTTCTTTCAAGAATTTAATCTCACGACGAACCACAACAGGATTCACATTAATACTTCCCGCAATAAAATCAGAAGTTATTAATTGTCCCTTGAATTTTTCAGTCAAAACTAAAATATGAATCGCCGTTGCAAATCTTAAATTATTCATTTCTCTATATCGATGGGACAAATTTAGTACAAATTTTTTAATTGTAACAAATATTGATACAATTTTATTGATTAATTTCTCTTAAATTTGTTGCATACTCCTATACATATGGAAAATTATAAAAAACATTTATCAAATATTATTGATCTCACAGAAGAACAATGGGTAGAAATTGAAAAATTTTTGGTAGTAAAACACATCAAAAAAAATGAATTTATTTTAGAACCTGGCGAATATTCCGAAGATTATTTTTTTGTAGAATCTGGCGTTATTCGTTCTTATACAATAGATGAAAACGGAAAAGAACATGTTTTACAATTTGGTACAGAAAATTGGATTGTAAGTGATAGAAATAGTGCTTTTTGTAAGCAACAATCAAAATTTTATATTCAAGCAATAGAAGATTCTACCGTTATTTTATTGAATGAAAAATTGAATGATTTAATCACTCGATTAAATCCAAATTATTTAGCTGCTCAAAATAAATTAATTCAAAATCATGTACGTAGTTTACAAGATCGTATTAATTTGTTACTTGGTGCATCTGCAAAGACTCGTTATTTAGAATTTATGCGTCTTTATCCCAACCAACTCTCTCGCATACCGCAATGGATGATCGCTTCATATTTAGGCATCACACCCGAAAGTTTAAGTAGAGTTCGTAAAGAAATAGCACATGGATAGTTATAGTTTTGAAATTTTTGTACCAGAAAAACCTAAAAAAAATAATAAACAGATTGCAAAAGTCATCTTATCATTCTTAGCGGTTACTGTAATTAGTTTTGTGTTTTTGGAACTGAAAGTGTTCAAAAATCAAACGTATTATTACATTTTTATTGGGCTTTTAGCAACAGCTGTTGCTTATTGGAATGGTTATTTTAAGCGACCTTCGGCAGAATTGAAAGGTAATTTTGATGGAAAATTGACATTTACAAAAGATACAATTTCTTTAAAGGATCAAACTTTTTCAATCAACGATTTGTTTTCTATTGTCATTGATAATAAAGATTACAAAGGAAAAGCTGTAAAGGAATTTGGTGAGTTCGAAAATCCAGAAGGTTCGCACGGAATTAGTAATTTGATTACATTAAAAACAAAAGACAATCAATTTATTGAGGCTTATTTTTTACAAAAATCGTTAAATGAATTTTCTAAAATCGAATCATTTTTAATTCAATATTACAAAAACAATTTACTTTCTGAAGATGATTTAATTTCGATCATGCATTTAGAATATGATATTGATAAGAACGAATTGAGAAAAAAATTAAGATAATTTAATTTTTCACTAACATATAAAAGTTGAGTTACTCTCATTATTTAATGTAATTTTGTACTACTTAAAAACAATAATTTATGCAACCAACAGCAGAATGGTTAAAAACTTGGGAATCTAAAAGAGAATTCACTTTAGCTCCTAATGATTTAGAAAAATATTTTACAGATAAAGAAATTGGAGGTGTAGAAATCGACCAAATCGAAATGGGAGAAGTTTCTTTACCATCAGGTAAAATCTTTGTAAATGATCCTTTGGGAGAATATTTATCAATGGATAAAGATCCTTATTTCCTTGAAACGCCAAAAGGTAATTTTCCTGTAACTGCAAGCATCGTAAAATTTGAAGACGATGGTGATGTTGAGAATTTGATTGGTTGTATCAAAGTTGCTTTTACAAACGAAAAACCTGTTCGTTACGAAGAAGCAATGAAAGGAATTGAGTTGATTGACGAATTACAAGAAGGAGAATATTTTGGTTTTTCTATCGAAAGTGGTTTAGCAACGATAGTTGATGCAGAAGCAAAAGATTCTTTTGTGAAATTTATTGATGAATTCGAGAGCAAAGGTGATGTAAATTTATACGATGATTATTTTAATGCATTATTCGTAGAAAACGCTAAAAATAACCCAAAATATCAGTCAGAAGAAGGAGATTGGATCAATTGGACAATTCCAAATACAGAATTCAAATCGCCAATTTTTCAAGCTGGTTTTGGAGAAGGAATCTACCCTGCTTACTTTGGTTATAATGAAAAAGGAGAAATTGTTGCATTTTATATTCAATTCATCGATGCTGAATTAGAAGATTCAGAAGATGATGATGAATGGTTGTAATTAATTTTTCGATCAAATAATATTTTAAAATCTCACAAATGTGAGATTTTTTTATCGATTCATCCAATCCATCTAACTATAAATCTGCGTTTTGCTGATAAAAATAGCTTGTTCAGCTTCTGATTTTGGTTAAAGATGAATTTCAATTTTTTGACTTGAATGTTTTATTATTTCAGTAATTGCATCAATGTGAACAATAAACTTTCGATTGATTTTGAAGAAAATAGTCTCATCCAATTTATTTATAATATCCTTTATTGTGTCATCATAAATACAGGTTAGCTCATCTTTCGTTTTTATAAAAAGATGTTTTCCCGAAGCAAAAAAATAATCAATTTCATGTTCTTCAACTGAGCGTAATTTATTACCATTTGTCACTAAAAAACGATACATAATATCGGACGGAGAATTCTCTAAAACTGCAATAGATTGTAAAGTTGGTAAAATAACGAAGCTTGTACGAATCGTTTTAAATTTTTGCAAAGCAACATGCAATTCCTCAATCCCTCTACTTCAAACGGTTTAAGAATATAATCTATCGTAAAATGATTGAATACCTTCATAGCATGTTCATCATAAGCTGTGATAAAAATAATTGGCGTTAGTATCTCAACTTCTTGAAACATTTCGAAACTTTTTCCATCTCCCAAATCAATATCCATAAAAATAAGATCAACCGAATTTTCTTTAAAAAAAGCCTTGCTTTCTTTGTAGTACGCAAAATTGTAATGGAAGAAACATCTATAATAGACTGTTTCTCTAAAAGATTCTTTAGATAAGTAACCGCCAATAATTCGTCCTCTACAATTGTAATTTTCATGAATGAAAGATTATAAAAAACCATCTCAATGATGAATAAAGACGGTCTAAAAATTTTATAAATAAGGATTATTGAGCTTAGCTGCTTGTGGGATTTCTATTGTATAACTAACATCATTTTCTTGTAAAATATACTCTTTACCTGAACAAACAATCAAAATAATGACTGAATAAAGCGCTAATCGGTGTTATAATTTCATAAGTTAGACATTAAACAGATGACCAACACCTTTTAGTCTATGGATATATTTCGTACAATTTTTCTCGATTTTATTATGCGAATTCGAAATGTAAACATCCAAAACATTGGTGTGAATATCAAATTTTATTCCCTAAACTGCATTTAAAAATTTGTAAGTCATCAAAATCAATTTATTTTCAGATTTTTTTTTGAACTAAACTGATTACCAAGCTTTAAAACTTTGATTCCCGATAACAATTCGTCGAAATGAAATGGTTTTGTAATGTAATCATCTGTACCATAATCAAAAGCCGAAACTTTATGTTGAACTGTATATAATGCACTAAATATCAAAATTGGAGCGAATATTTTTTTAACGAATTGTTTGAAAAGCTAAATTCCATCCATTTTTGGCAACATAATGTCACAAATAATCAAATCAAACTGAATCGTAAGAAATTCATCTAAAACAGTTTCCGCATCTTTACAAAGCGTAACCAAATGTCCATTTTCTTCTAATCCTTTGATTAAAAAATCGCTAATTCGCTTATCATCTTCGATTACTAAAATTTGCATATACTTTCCATTTTTCCAAAATTAATGAAATTGATCAAGATGAGATGAATATAGCAAATTTTCTAATTGGATTTTAATTTAAAAAGAACAAAATTCAATAAAAAACGAGCAATAAATTGCTCGTTTTTTATATTCAATAATTCGAAGTCTAATCTCCTTCTCCACTATTTTTCATCGCAGTCAAAAGATTATATGCTCCTTTCGAAACATAGACTTTTCCTGAATTTTGAGGAGATTTTATTTCAATCATTTTATTCGCAGAACCTCCTATTTCTACAAGAACTAATCGAAACTGATTTTTAGTTTGTCTTTCGAACACATAGTCTTTTCCTTCAAACTGAATTACAGCTTCTTCTGGTAAAACATTCGCGTCAAGCGAATTCACTTGCAATTCGATATTGAAATACATATTCGCTGTTAATCGCGTACCATTCGCATTCGTAATTCGTGCAAAAACATCAACCGTTCCATCTTCATTCACTTGATTTGAAATTGAGGTGATTTGCGCATCTAACTTTTGATCTGGTTTTGCATTGGTATAAGCTTTCAAAAATTGACCAATCTGAATGTTACTCAGATCCTTTTCAAATACTTTTACATTCAACAAAGAACGATCTGGATTAATAATTTCTAACATCGCATCTGCTGGCGAAATATATTGTCCTGTATTCGCAAAAACCTGACTCACCATTCCGCTAATCGGTGCATAAACATTGATGGTACGTCGGATATTACTCAACGAAACTGAGGAAGGATTGATATTCATTAATCTTAGTTTCTGTTCCAAGGAACTTTTCTTTACCATCAACGATTGACGTGTTGCTTTCGCTTGTTGCATCACTTTGTCACTTGCTGCTTGCTCTGCATTCAAATCCTTTTGACGAACATAATCTGCACTAGCCTGCTCTAACAAAGCTTTTGTTGTGAGATAATCTTCTTGCATTTGGATATACTGCGGATCTTCTAAAACCACCAAAACTTGTCCTTTATTGACATAATTTCCTGGAATTAGTGCAATTCGTTTCACATAACCACCAAAGGCATTGGTGATAGAAATAGTATTTTCTGGGGTTACTGCCGTCTTTGCATTTAGCCGAATAGTTGTAGGTAAATTCTGATGACGTAAAGAGGTTGTATCAATTTCAAAATTCTTTAATTGAGCATCTGTCAACTTTAAAATTGAAGTAGAAATAGTTGCTTTTTGCTCTACTTCAGGTTTTGTTTCTTCTTTGTTACAACTCATCACAACAAAAGATGTACAAAGCATTAAGATATATTTTTTCATATTATTGTGCAGTATAAAAAGTCATTGCGGCATAAGCCTGATTACGTAGATTCTTTGCTTCTAGAAACTTTGTTTTCACTTCGATGATTTGATTATTCAGAATCACCCAATCCAAAAAATTAATCTCTCCTTCTAGTAATTGACGATTAATTGTTTTTTGTAAATCATTCGCAGCAGGAAGTTGAGTTTGCTCAAAATCTCCTACTATTTCTTCGTAAGCGTTTACTTTATTTTTTAAAACATCAAAATCTTGTTGCAACTTCGATTGTTGTAAAGTATACGCTTGTTTTGCAAGATCAGTTTTAACTTTTGAGGCTTCAATTGACGAATTAATTCCTCTATTAAACAAAGGTAAGCCAACTCCTACTTGAAAAGAATTGTATCGATTTTGATCCAAGTCAGAAAAGCTTTGATTTGAATATCCAACTGTTAAAACTGGAACTTTTTTCGATTTTTCAACTTCAGTTTCTAAAGTAGAAGTCTGAATATTTTCTTCAGCTAATTTTAACATTGGATGTACATTTGAAACAGATAATCCTGCAATTTCACTCCAATTTACACCATCTTTTGTTGGATAAATTTTGAATGATGAATTGGTTAAAAATTGAATTTGTCTTGATTCATTTTCTAATTCATTTTCGACTAATTTCAATTGATTTTGAATCGATTTCAACTGAATAATAGCCGTTGAAACCTCACTTCGGTTTGATTCACCTTTCTTCAAACGTAAATTTGCTTTCTTCAAAAACTCTTGGTAAATCAATTCATTTTCTTTCAATAAATCTTGTTGATATTCTGTATTTTGCATATTGACATACAGATTAGCTAATCGTTGTTTAATTTCAACTTTCGTCAATTGTTCATTTGCTTTAGAAGTACTGATCATTTGTTCGTTCAAAGCTTTTTGACGTTTAAAAACCACAGGAAATTGAAACGATTGCGAAATAGTAAACTTGTTATCAAATTCACCTGAATTCACTTGTCCAAATTCCGCAGCTATATCTAAAGGTGAAAGCGAACGATTGGCAAACACATTTTTCTCGTGATAAACAGTAGTCAATTCTGCTTGTTTAATTTCGAGGTTATTCGCGTCAGCTAACTTGACAACTTCATCAAAACTCATACGTTCTTGCGCATTAGCAGTTGTTCCAAACAAAGCTAGAACTAATAAAATAGCTGTAGGAATTGATTTATGACGAGTTGATTTCTTTTTAAAATGAATATTTTCGAACATAACATATAAAATTGGTAAAACAAATAAAGTAAGGAAAGTCGCGCCCATTAATCCTCCAATAACAACAGTTGCTAATGGACGTTGAACTTCTGCGCCCGAACCATTACTAAGAGCCATTGGTAAGAAACCTAAAGAGGCTACGGCAGCTGTCATTAGAACGGGACGAAGACGAGTTCGTGTTCCCATAATAACAATTCGAGTTGTATTTTTAATTCCGTTATCACGTAGACGATTGTATTCTGATATTAATACAATTCCGTTTAGAACGGCAATTCCAAAAAGTGCGATAAATCCAACTCCAGCACTAATACTAAAAGGCATATCTCGCGCAGCTAAGAATAGTATTCCACCGATTGAAGAAAGCGGAATGGCTGTATAAATTAATAAACTTTCTTTGATTGATTTGAATGCAAAAAATAACAAGACAAAAATCAAAACCAAGGCGACTGGAACAGCGATACCTAAACGAGCTTTAGCATGATTCAAATTTTCGAAAGCTCCACCATAGGTTGTATAATAACCTGTAGGAAGTTTTATTTGAGCATCAACTTTTTGTTGTAATTCTTGTACAACACTTTCTATGTCGCGTCCTTTTACGTTAAATCCAACAACAATTCTACGTTTTGCATCTTCGCGCTGAATTTGATTTGGCGTATTTTTATAATCTACTTTTGCTAATTGATTCAATGGAATCTGAATTCCAGAAGCAGTAGGAATCAATAAATTTCGAATATCTTCGATATTCTCGCGTTTGTCTTCTGCTAAACGAACCACCATATCAAAACGTTTTTCACCTTCGAAAACCATTCCAGTAGATTGTCCTGCAAAAGCCATATTAATAATTCGATTTGCTTCTCCAATACTCAATCCATATTGCGCTAATAAAGCACGATCAAATTCAATCACAACTTGTGGAATTCCATTAATTGGTTCGATATACAAATCTTGCGCTCCTTTTACAGTATTGATTATTTTTCCTAATTTCTCTGCATTATTGGCTAAACTATCTAAATTTTCACCAAATATTTTCACCACCACATCTTGTCGTGCTCCTGTCATTAATTCATTAAAACGCATCTGAACAGGAAATTGAAATCCCGTTGAAAGTCCTGGAACATCTTCCAAAGCTTTACTCATTTTATCCGATAATTCTGGAAAAGTTGTGGCAGAAGTCCATTCTTTTTTAGGTTTCAAAACAATAATCATATCTCCTGCATCCATTGGCATTGGCTCGGTAGGAATCTCTCCACTCCCAATTTTCGTGACAACCATTTCAACTTCAGGGAAACGATCTTTCAGTATTTTAGCTGCCTTATTTGTGTATTCTATTGTTGTCGTAATATTACTTCCTGGTAAAATACGCGCTTCTACAGCAAAATCTCCTTCTTCTAAGGCAGGAATAAATTCTCCACCTAAACGAGACATCACAAAAACAGCAATAGTGAAAAGTGAAAGTACAACAGCTAGAATAATAGTACGAACTTTTAAGGCTTTGATTAAATATTTCTGATGGAAAATCTCAATTTTAGCCATTACACGATCCGATAAATTTGGTTTGACTTTCTTCTTTTTACTTAAGAATAAAGTAGTCATCATCGGAACATAAGTCAACGAAAGAATAAATGCACCAATCAGAGCAAAAGCAACTGTTTGCGCCATTGGTTTGAACATCTTTCCTTCTATTCCTTGTAAAGTAAAAATTGGTAAATAAACGATTAGAATAATAATTTGACCAAAAACAGCCGAATTCACCATTTTTTTAGCTGAAGAACCAACTGTTTGATCCATTTCAGTTTGCGTTAATTTATTCTTCAACCCAAATTTTTTGTTGTGTGCTAACTGATGCATCGCCGCTTCTACAATAATCACAGCACCATCGACAATCAATCCAAAATCTAATGCGCCTAAACTCATCAAGTTTCCACCTACACCAAAAATATTCATCATAATAATCGCGAATAATAAGGCCAGAGGAATGACAGAAGCTACAATAAAACCAGCACGTAAATTACCTAAGAAAAGTACCAAAATAAAGACAACGATTAAGGCTCCTTCAAGTAAATTCGTTTCAACCGTATGAATAGTATTGTCAACCATTTTTTTACGGTCTAAGAAAGGTTCAATAACAACTCCATCAGGTAACGTCTTTTTGATCTCTTCGATACGTTGTTGTACATTCTTAACCACTTCGTTACTATTCGCTCCTTTCAACATCATAACAATTGCACCAGAAACTTCACCTGTATCGTTATATGTCATTGCACCATAGCGTGTAGCAAAACCAGTTTTTACATCTGCAACATCTCTCAATAAAATAGGTGTTCCACTTTGCGAACGTTTGACCAAAATATTTTCGATATCTTCTATTTTACCAATTAAACCTTCAGAACGGATGAATAAAGAAGTAGGACCTTTTTCGATATAAGCTCCACCTGTATTTTGATTATTCTCACTCAGTGCATCAAATAAATCATTAATTGTCAGACTAAAAGATTGTAAACGTTGAGGATCAATTGCAATTTCGTATTGCTTCAATTTTCCTCCGAAACTACTCACATCTGCCACACCAGGAACGCCTAAAAGTTGACGACGAACAATCCAGTCTTGAATTGTTCTTAATTCAGTTTCATCATATTGATCTTCGTAACCTTCGGCAGGACGAACAACATATTGATAGATTTCCCCTAACCCTGTCGAAATTGGACCAAGTTGTGGTTCACCAATACCTTCTGGAATCTCATTTTGAACCTGAATCAACCGTTCACTTACTTGTTGTCGCGCCCAATAAACATCTGTATTGTCATCAAAAACAATGGTTACCAATGATAATCCAAAACGAGAAAAACTACGAATTTCGGTAATCCCGCCAATATTAGAATTAGCTTGTTCGATAGGAAAAGTCACTAAACGCTCAATATCTTCTGCACTAAAAGAAGGCGCTACAGTGATAATTTGAACCTGATTAGATGTAATATCAGGTTGTGCATCAATGGGTAATTTTGTCGCATCGTAAATACCAAATATCAACAAAGCCAACGTAAACAAACCCACGATAAATTTATTCTTGATTGAAAAATCAATAATTTTATTTAACATCGTAAAATTGTATAGATTAAAAATGTGCTAAATACAAGTTGTAAATAGCTGAAATTGGATAAATTGAAAGAATCAATCTATCATAAATCTAAAAAAAATCACGCTTGTTTTGGCGGTTGCCAGATAGAATCTAAATAATAAGTATGTAAAAAATCTTCATCAAATATTTTGATTGAAGTGGTAGAAATTTCTTTATCTAAGTGTAAAACATCAAAGAGTTTTATAGGAGAGAAAAAAAAGTCGATATGAACAAACTCAACTTTCATGAAAGGTAATTTTTGGTCAGTTTCCCAATCCGCATCAACCTCATGTCCTCCATAATGATGAACTAAAAAAGTTTTCATTTCATCCAAAAAATCTCCTCCTTTATCATGTTCAATAAAATGAGAAATAAACACTGGAAATTTATATAACTGACAAAATTGAGTTGAAGTCGTTATATAAAAAAAAATTAAAATTTTAGTTGCCCATAGTTTCACGATCCAAATGTACAGTCAATTTTGCTTTCTTTCAAATTTAATTAATGGAAAAATCTCGTTAAACTTACTTAGAAACCTCTTTCTTCGTAAATAAATGAGAAATTACTTCTAGTTTATCATGATCGAATAAACACAAACCTTCAACATAGAAAGGTGTAAAATGAAAACTTTGTTGGTCTACGATTCCAAATTCTTTCAATTTTGGTTCGTAAACGACAAAACCTGTACGCAAGAATGGTTTTTTAGAAACTTTATACAACACAATATCATTGGTAAATAATCGTCGATTTCGTTTATCCAATATATCTATTCCAATATCTATGGTATCAAATTGTAAAGCATTTTCGTGCCAAGAAAACTCGTTATAACCTTTAAAATAGGTCACTCCATCTATCTCCTTCGCAAAACCTTCTACTTTATTTTTGTTTCGTAATCGATAATATCCAATCGTTTTCATCTGGCAAATTTGCAATAAAAAAATTTAAAATAGAAACGAGCAATATTAAAATAGATGATTAAATTTATCATCCGAAAACAACTAACACAATGTACAAAATATATCCACAAAAAAGATACAATGAAACCTTAGCTTTGCTGAAACAATTTGCTCAACCTACTGATAAAATTCTTGATTTAGGAATCAAAAATCCTTTTACAGATGTGATGTTGGAAAATGGTTTTGATGTAAAAAATACAAATGGCGACGATTTGGACTATTATTATAAGGATTTGCAAAATTATGATGCTAACTTTGTAACGGCTTTAGAAATTTTAGAACATTTGGTAAATCCAATGGAAGTGCTAAGAAATTTGCCTGGAGATAAATTATTAGCTTCAATTCCGATGCGTTTGTGGTTTTCACCTGCTTATCGTAATCAAAATGATGCGCGAGATGTACATTATCACGAATTTGAAGATTGGCAATTTGACATGTTAATGGAAAAAGCTGGATGGAATGTGATACATCGTCACAAATGGACGCATCCATCAAACAAACTGGGAATAAGACCCTTATTAAGAAGAATTACACCAAGATATTATGCTGTCTACGCAGAACGAAAAAAAGACTTTACTTACTAAATACTCTATTGTTATACCTGCACATAACGAAGAAGATTTTATTGCGATTACGCTAAATTCTCTCGTTAATCAAACTGTTTTGCCCTATGAAGTGATTGTTGTAAATGATCATTCAACCGATAAAACGCAACAAATTGTAGAAGAATTTACAACAAAATATCCGTTCATCAAATTAAGAAATATATTATCAAAAGGTGAACATCAACCAGGAAGCAAAGTGATACAAGCTTTTTTAAAAGGTTACGAAATCATTGATCCTAATTATGATATTATTGTTAAATTGGATGCAGATTTAGATATTCCGTCCAATTATTTTGAGACTATTTTAACTCATTTTAATCAAGATGAAGATATTGCAATGGTTGGTGGTTTTGCGTATATTGACAAAGACGGAAAATGGATTCTTGAAAATCTGACAGATAAAGACCATATTCGTGGTGCATTTAAAGCATATCGAAAAAATTGTTACGAAAAAATTGGTGGATTACGCGCACATATGGGTTGGGATACAGTAGACGAATTGTTGTGTAAATATTATGGTTGGAAAGTTGTTACAGACGAATCTTTACACATCAAACATCTAAAACCAACTGGTGCTAGTTATAATAAATCGGCACTTTACAAACAAGGTGCAGCTTACTATGCATTAGGTTACGGATTTTGGATTACATTAATTGCTGGCACAAAATTGGCTTTACGTAAAAAGAAACCCACTTATATTTTGTATTATTTGAAAGGTTTTTTTGACGCTAAAACCAATGGTACAAAAAAAATGGTAAATCGAGAGCAAGAGAAATTCATCCGAAATTATCGTTGGTCGAAAATGAAACAAAAAATAAAAGGTTAAATCTAACATGCGATATTGGTTAACATACACACTATTTATATTTCCATTCATCAGCTTTGCACAAAATAAGTTGATTACTGGTTCTGTGGTTGTAGACGAAGGAAACGATTATATTTCCTCAGTTTCTGGTGCTCGTATAGAAAATCTGACGTCAGAAAGTAAGACATATACAAGCTCTTCGGGTTATTATTCTATCCAAGCAAATGTTGGCGATACAATTTTGTTTGAAGCAGATTTTTTGATTCCAAGAAAAATTGTAGTCAATCAAAATATTTACAACAAAGGTTTTTTACAAGCACATTTGGATATTGAAACAATTGAATTGAGTGGTGCTACAATTGGTAAAGGCCCTTTACAACCTAAATATCACAAGGATAATAAAACAGATTTGTACGATAAAATGGGACTTGATCAACGTTTACGAGATTTAGAACCTAAAAGAGATATTGCAAAATTCAAGCCAATGGATGTTTTAAATCCTGTTCGATTGATTGGTCATATGAATGGATTTTATCGTGAGCAACGTCGTGTACGTAATTACGAAACAAAACTTTCTCTCGTTCAAGAAGTTAAACATTATTATCCTACAGATTTTTATACAAATCAATTACAAATTCCTGAATATAAAATAGAAGAATTTTTATATTATGTTAATGCGCGTTATCCGCTTCAAGAAAAAGTTTTGAGCAGACAATTTGGTACGATAATGATTGATTTAGAATCTTATGCGAAAGATTATTTGAATGAATTAAATCAAAACAAAAATCAATAATTCTTAATAGATTTTTAAAATTTAGCCAATAAACGTTAACAAAATTGATGCTAATTTATTAAGACTTATCTTCGTACAAATAATTAAACGTATAATCACGAACAATTGAAATCACTATTTACCATTCTAATATTGCTGTTGTCGAATTTTATTTTCGCACAAGAAAAATGGATTCAGGGAAACATTATCATTGATGATTCTGACGATACAGCAGAAGGAGTTTACGTTACAAATCTGAGAACAAATCATACAACAATTTCTAATTTTACAGGAACTTTTCTTATTCAAGCAAAAGTAAATGACACGCTAAAAATACAATCTGATTGGTACGAAAATCGACTAATTATCTTAAGACCAAATTTGTTCAATAAACAAACAATTGTAGTGCATTTAGCTGTGCAGACAATTCAATTGAATACCGCATATATTGGTCAAAAATTGACAGGAATTCTTGAAAAAGATGTCAAAAATGGAAAAAAAGCTGATGTTGTAACAAAACTTTATAAAAGTCTTGGTGTTAATCCTGATATCAAACCTATAAAAGACACATCTTCGTTGAAAGCTGGATTTTTGAGTGGAGATATTACGTTGACGAGATTGGATATTGGGCGTATTTATGATGTTTTTTCTGGTAAAGCCAAACAACGAAAAGCATTGCTTGATTATGAAGATAAATACGATAAAATTACAAAAATTAAGAATTATTTTGGTGAAGATTATTTCACAAATGATTTAAAAATTCCGAAATTCAAAATCAGAGATTTCATTGAAAATGCATTAACAAATACCGAATCTAAAATAGAATTGAATGATGTAAATTATTTCAAATTACTTCAATTATTTAATTCTTACAGTAAAATATACCTCGACTTTTTATACGGAAAAGTACCAAATAATACGAAAATCATCAAAAAAGATACGATAGACGATTAAAAAAAGAGCTTGATAAATCAAGCTTTTTTTTGGTATTTTAAAACTATTCTTTTCTAAATTTATACCTTAAATTGTATCTTTGCATCGATTTTAAAGAAACAAATGTCCAGTTATTTTCAATATTTTAAACAACCAATTACAACATACGAACTTCCCGAAAAGTTTGATTATCCATTTTATTATGAACCAACTGAAATTGCGAAGCAAGCGTGTAAAGAGCTAAAAAAATACTTGGAAACTCAAACCGATTTTGAACATAATTTTGGTTTAGAAAATGATCTATCTTCTACTCCAATTGGTAAAATGTTTGGAGTTTTAGTTGTTCGAAATAAAAAAAATGAAGTCGGATATTTAGCAGCTGTTTCGGGGAAATTAGCTAATACTAATCAGCACAAACTTTTTGTTCCACCTGTTTTTGATATGTTGAATAAAAATGGTTTTTTCTTAGAACAAGAAGAACGTTTGAATGAAATCAATCGTATTTTAGAATCATTAGAGAATAATCAAAACTATCTACAACTTAAAGAAGATTTTATTCAATTTGAAATCAATTCTAAATTAAAAATTGAAGAAGGAAAACAACTTTTAAAATCAAATAAAAAAAACCGAAAATTTCAACGCGAAACAATTTCTCCAACTTTATCTCAAGAAGAACTTCAGAGTTTTGAAGAAGATTTAGTCAAACAAAGTTTACGCGATAAATACGAATTCAGAGTTTTGAGTGAAAAACTTGATGCTGAAAAACAGTTTTTATTAAACAAAATAAATGTTTTTGAGACTGAAATCAATTCATTAAAAGAAGAACGAAAAACAAAATCTAATTCGCTTCAAAATCAATTATTTAATCAATATCAGTTCTTGAATAAGTTTAAGCAAGAAAAAGGATTATTAGAGATTTTTTCGAACACTGTTTTTCAACAACCTCCAGCTGCTGCTGGAGAATGTGCTGCACCCAAATTATTGCAATATGCGTTTCAAAATGATTTAGAACCAATTTGTATGGCTGAGTTTTGGTGGGGAGATTCGCCAAAGTCTGAAGTTAGAAAACATGGTCAATTTTATCCAGCTTGTACAGGAAAATGTGAGCCTATTTTGGGACATATGTTGCAAGGAATTGAACTGAATGAAAACTTATTGTTGAAGCAAAATTCTACCGTTGAAGAATTAGAAATTTTATATCAAGATGATGATCTGGTTGTTATCAATAAACCAGAAGAGTTTCTTTCGGTTCCTGGAATTGAAATTAAAGATTCGGTTTATCTTAGAATTAAACATCAATTTCCATTGGCAACAGGTCCAATTATTGTTCATCGTTTGGATATGTCAACTTCTGGAATTCTTGTTTTGGCGTTAAATAAAGAAAGTCATAAACTTCTTCAACAACAATTCATTAAACGTAAAGTTCAGAAACGCTACATTGCACTTTTAGATGGAAATATTGAGCGCGATTATGGTTTTATAGATTTGCCTTTGCGTGTCGATTTGGACGATAGACCACGACAAATGGTTTGTTATGAACATGGAAAAAAGGCACAAACGAAATATGAAGTCATTACAAGAAAAAGCAATAAAACGCTTGTCTATTTTTATCCAATTACTGGTCGTACACATCAATTGCGCATGCATGCTTCGCATCGTTTGGGACTAAATGCGCCAATTATTGGCGATGATTTATATGGAAAAAAAGCAAATCGTTTACATTTACATGCAGAATCTTTGGAATTTACACATCCAAAAACGAAAGAATTGATGAAATTTCAGGTAGAACCAAATTTTAATCTCTAATTTTGCGAAAGAATACAAAGAATGGAAAATAAAGATTTGACAATACGAGAAGTGATTTATCGCGATATGGATACGTTGATTATGGCAAAATTGAAAAACGGATCTAACATTTCGATTGATGATTTGATTGATATTTCTTCTTATTTAGCAGCAAGTTTGTTCCGTGAACGTTGGAAACAAAAAGGTGAGTTGAGCGAAGATGAAGTGAATATCGTTTTAGGAAATGTTGGTGATTTTTGCAACGAACATTTTGGTGAATATTTTACACAACAAGATTTTGATAAAATTGTAAAAATTTCTCAATTATTGTTACAAAAACCTACGTTTGATAACGATTCGAAAGAATTTTTTGATGAAATATTGAAAAAATAGAGAAAATATTAAAAAACAAAACCACTTCATTAGAAATGGTTTTATTTTTTAATATTTTATAAAATCCCCATCAACTCTACTTCAAAAATCATAGTAGAGTAAGGACCTAATTCTTTCGAAATTTCTCGGTCTTTGTAACCAATTTCTGGTTTTACAACGAACCTAAATTTGCTTCCGATAGGCATTAATTGTACTCCTTCTGCCCAACCTTTTATTACATTTTCCAAAGGAAAAGCTGCAGGTTTCTTGCGTAGAGCCGAACTATCAAAAACTTCTCCATTGATATTTGTTCCATGATAATGGCATAAAACGGTATCGGACAAAATTGGTTTCACTCCTTCTCCCAATGTGATTACTTCATACAATAATCCACTATCAGTTTCGGTTACACCTTCTTTTAATTTATATTCTTCTCGAAAAGCTAAACCTTCTGTTTTGTTCTTTTCGATTAATTCTTGTTTACGTTTTAATAATAATTCAGCTACTCCCATACTGCAAATTTAAAAACAACAATTGCAAAATCTAAATTATTTTAAGATAAAAAATCCACTTCAAATGAAGTGGATTTTTTTATAAACTATATTGTATTCTTATTTTGCTTTGAATTTGTTAATCGCGTTAATCGTAAATTCTGATAAAACTAATTCACCCGAAATTTTTGCACGCTCGATTAATAACTCATCCCAATTTTCTGTTCCTTCCCACGCAACACGTTTCAAATGTTTCATTGCTTCTGGATTAGAGTTAGCTAACTTAGTAGCTAAAGAATTGATAGAAGCATCCATTTCCTCAATAGTTTCAAAAACATCTGCGTATAAACCTTTTTCTTTTGCCCATTCTGCTGTTTGGAATTCAGTTGCATTAATCGCCATTTGTGTAAAAGCAGAATTTCCAACTTTACGTTCAACTGCTGGTCCAACAACAAAAGGTCCGATACCTACAGCCAATTCTGATAACTTTACAGACGCAAATTCTGTTGCAAAAGTATAATCTGCTGCCGATGCAATTCCAACGCCACCACCAACTGCTTTACCTTGAATACGTGCTAAAACGAATTTTGTTGCTTTTCTAATCGCATTAATAACGTATGCAAATCCAGAGAAAAATTCTAGACCAGTTTCACGATCTTTGATTGAAATTAATTCGTCAAAAGATGCACCAGCACAGAATGTTCTGTCTCCAGCACTTCTCAAAACAATAACTTTTACTTCGTCATCGTTTCCTAATTTCTCGATTTCAGATGCTAAGTTTCTTAATTGAGAACCTGGCATTGAATTACTTTGTGGATGAAAGAATTCAATTGTACCAATTCCGTTTTGTATATCTGATTTTACGTAAGCTTTCATTTCTAATTTGAATATATGTTAATGAGATAATTTGAAAATTATTAGCTAATTAACGAATTATCACATTATCTAAATAAATTAATCTTGATTTAATTTTTTAACCATTGTTAAAATTGTTGCAATACCAACTGTTTCTCCCGTTTCGTCGTAAATATCAACTAACCAACGAACAATTCCTTTTGCCACATCGTTTTCATCTTTTTTCTCTTGATCGATTTTTTCTTTACACGTAAAACGCACTCCAATTGTAGAACCTGGATATACAGGCTTCACAAAACGACATTCATCTAAACCATAGTTTAATAAAACTGGACCTTTTTTCGCTAAAACAAATAAACCTGCCGCTTTAGACAATAAATAGTACCCGTGAGCAACATTACGCTCAAAAATAGTTCCTTCTAAAGAAGTTGCGTCAACGTGTGCATAGAAATTATCACCAGATAAAGCTGCAAATGCATTAATATCTGATTGTTGAATCGTATGTTTTGCTGTGATTAATGTATCACCAACTTTTACTTCTTCGAAATGCTTCGCAAATGGATGTTTATCTTCTTCAATATAATCTGCTCCGTATTGATATTGTTGCGTAACTGCCGTCAATTTATTTGGAGAACCTTGGATTGCTGTACGTTGCATATAGTGTAATACACCACGTTTTCCTCCCATTTCTTCTCCTCCTCCTGCACGACCTGGACCTCCGTGAACTAATAAAGGAAGTGGTGATCCGTGACCTGTCGATTCTTTGATACATTCAGCATCTAAAATAACAATACGCCCATGTAATGAACCTGCATTTAATACGAATTCAGTCGCAATATCATTATCAGCAGTAACAATAGAACACACTAACGATCCTTTCCCCATACGCACTAACTCAATTGCTTCGGCAGTTCCATTGTAAGGAATAATCGTAGAAACTGGTCCAAAAGCTTCGATATTGTGAACGTCCGTTTTATTGAATGGATCGTTGTTGAAGAATAAAATTGGAGAAATGAAAGAACCTTTGTTTTTATCAGCACCTTTTACTTCGAAATTATCTAAGTTTCCAAAAATAATTTCTTGTGTTTTAGCTAATTCTTCTACTTTCTCACGAACTTCTTTTACTTGCGCTGCTCCCGCTAAAGCTCCCATACGAACACCTTCCACATTTGGATCTCCAATTGTAGTCGTTGCTAAACGTTGTCCTAAAGCAATTTGAACATCCTCAACCAAATGAGCTGGCACCAATGCACGACGAACCGCTGTACATTTTTGTCCTGCTTTAGTTGTTATTTCACGTGTAACCTCTTTAATGAAAATATCAAATTCTGGTGAGCCAACTTGTACATCTTCTCCTAAAACACAAGCATTTAAAGAATCTGCTTCTAAGTTGAATGGAACACCTTCTGAAGTAATTCTTGGATGTGCTTTTAACATTTGTCCTGTCCAAGCAGAACCTGTAAATGTCACAACATCTTCTGACTCTACATTATCTAAAATTCCGTTTGCTGAACCTGTGATTAATTGTAAAGCACCGTCAGGTAAAATTCCAGATTCGATGATTGCGCGAACAACAGTTTCCGTTAAGAAAGATGTAATTGTCGCAGGTTTTACAATAGCTGGAACTCCAGCCAATAAATTAACCGCAACTTTTTCTAACATTCCCCAAACTGGAAAGTTGAATGCATTGATATGTATTGCAACACCTCGTTTTGGTGTTAAAATATGTGTACCTAAGAATGTTCCGTTTTTAGAGATTTTATGCGTTTCTCCTTCAACATAAAATGGTTGATCTCCGAATTGACGTCGTAAAGATGCATTGGCAAATAAGTTTCCAATTCCTCCTTCAATATCAACCCAAGAATCTGCACGTGTTGCACCTGTTGCCCAAGAAACCGTGTAAAATTCTTCTTTACGATCCATTAAGTATAAGGCTAATTTTTTCAACATTAAACCTCTTTCTTGGAACGTCATTTTACGTAAAACTGGTCCACCAACTGTACGTGCATAATCCATCATCGCACCGAAATCTAATCCAGCTGATGATGCAGTTCCTATTTCTTCGCCATTGATGGCGTTATATAACATTTGCCCTTCAGACGAACCTTTTGTCCATTGTCCTAAAGCATAATTTTCTAATTGTTTAGCCATTTTTATGTTGTTTGTGTTTTTAATACGTTTACGAAATTCGAATTTCGAAAATCGTTTTACTTACTTTCATTCCACGTTTTATAATTCGAAGCCATTGACTCGTAATAATAATCTGGAACTTCTGTTAATGGTTCACAAGGTTTTAAACTATCATGACAATCACTTGGTAATTGCATATATTGTTGAGTACCTTGATCTTTCCATTCGATCATTTGATCCGAAACTTGTTTTACGATTTTTGCAGGATTTCCAACCACAACACTTCTTGTCGGAATATGTGTATCAGCCTTTACAAAAGCTAAAGCACCAACAATACATTCGTCTTCTACCACAACATTATCCATAACAACTGCATTCATCCCAACCATACAATTACGACCAATTGTTGCGCCGTGAATAATTGCGCCGTGACCGATATGCGCTTTTTCTTTTAAATGAACTGTTGTTCCTGGAAACATATGAATCGTACAATTTTCTTGTACATTGCAATTATCTTCGATAATAATTTGTCCCCAATCACCACGTAACGCACAACCTGGACCAATGTAAACATCTTTCCCAATAATCACATTTCCTGTCACCACAGCTTGCGGATGAATAAATGCTGTTGGATGAACAACGGGTTTATATCCTTTGAATTCGTAAATCATTTTTCTAATATAGTTTTTCGTTTGACGAAATTCGAACTTAGTATTACTCGAAAAACTAACTTCGAATTTCGAATAACTATTTTATGCTCTTTCAATAATTACAGCGTAACCTTGTCCTAAACCGATACACATTGTAACCAATGCATAACGTTTTCCTGTAGCTTGTAATTCGTAAGCCGCAGAATTTAAGATACGCGCTCCTGACATTCCAAGTGGATGTCCTAAAGCGATAGCTCCACCATTTGGATTGATACGAGAATCGTTATCTACTAAACCTAATGCACGCGTACATGCTAAAGATTGCGCTGCAAAAGCTTCATTTAATTCAATTACATCAATATCATTCATTGTTAAACTAGCTTTTTCTAATGCAATTTTCGTTGCATTCACTGGTCCAATTCCCATAATGCGAGGCTCAACACCTGCAACACCAGAAGAAACAATACGTGCCATTGGTGTTAAACCAAAATCTTTAATCGCTTGTTCAGAAGCTAAAATATTCGCTGCCGCACCATCATTAAGTCCAGAAGCATTACCCGCAGTTACCGTTCCATCTGCTTTGAAAGCTGGGCGTAACTTTGATAAAATCTCCATTGTTGTATTATTCTTTGGGAATTCATCAGTATCAAAAATGATTGCATCACCTTTACGTTGTGGAATAACAACAGGAATAATCTCTTTCGCTAAACGACCATTTGCTTGTGCAGCAGCCGTTTTTTGTTGAGACCAAACCGCAAATAAATCTTGATCTTCACGCGAAATATTATCACGCTCCGCCAAATTTTCTGCTGTATTTCCCATTCCATCAACACCCCACATTTCTTTCATTTTAGGGTTGATAAAACGCCAACCAAAAGTTGAATCATAAATTTGCGCATCACCACCAAATGGAGAAGCTGATTTAGAAATCACTAAAGGCGCACGAGTCATCGATTCTGCTCCACCAGAAATCATTAATTGTGCATCACCAACTTGAATTGCTCTTGATGCAGCAATTGCAGCCGATAATCCAGAAGCACATAAACGGTTTACCGTTTCACCCGGAACTGTATAAGGTAATCCTGATAACAAAGCCGACATACGTGCAATATTACGGTTATCCTCTCCTGCTTGATTTGCATTTCCTAAAATTACATCGTAAAATGCAGCAGGATCGATTGATGGATTTCTTTTTAATAATTCGGCGATTACCATTGCGCCCATATCGTCTGGACGAACAGCAGATAATCCACCTTTTAATTTACCAATTGGAGTTCTAACTCCATCTATTATATATGTTTGGTTCATTGTTTTAAAGCTTTATGCCTAAAACTTTATGCTTTAGGCAATTTATAAAATTTATTCTTCAATTAAAGGTTTACCTGTTCTAAAGCAAGTTCCTTTAAATAAAGCAATTAATTCGTTGTTTTGATTTGTAACTTTGATATCGTAAATACCTGTTTTTTTCGTTGTCGAAACTTCTTGAGATTCAATGGTAAATACATCTCCCTCGCGTCCAGCTTTCGTAAACGAAATGTGAACATCTAAGGCTACAGAAATATTATTGTACATATTGCACGAAAAAGCAAACGCAGAATCTGCCATCGCAAACGTTACGCCTCCGTGAACAGACCCTACTCCGTTCATCATTTCTGGACGAATTGCTGCTTGTAATTTTGCATATCCTTCTCTAACTTCGATTACTTCTAAACCTAACCATTCACTAAATTTATCGTGGTCAAGCATTCTATTTAATAACTTTTGTGGTTCCATTTTTTTGATAATTTTTAGTAGAATGTTTTATTTTCTTTGACGAAATTTCTGATAATTGGACTTAAACGGTAACGATCTTCATGGTAATAATTGTACAATTTATCTAAATCATTTTGTACATTTTCCAGTCCATATTCATCCGCCCATTTCAATAATCCTTTTGGATAATTTACACCTTTTGTCATCGCCGTATCTAAATCCTCACGGTTTGCAATGTTTAAAAATAAAGCATCAGCTGCTTCGTTGATTAACATCACCAAAACACGTTTGTATATTTTTTCTAATAAAGCTTGATCTTGAGATGGTACTTTTTTCTCCACTCCTTCTGCATAATTGTAAAATCCACGACCAGATTTACGTCCGTAATATCCAGCTTCGAATAAGCGTTTTTGAGAGAAAGATGGTTTAAATCTTGGATCATAAAAGAATGATTCGAAAACCGATTCGGTTACACGATAATTCACATCATGACCAATAAAATCCATTAATTCGAATGGTCCCATACGGAAACCTCCAACAGAAGTCATCGCAAAGTCTATTGTTTCTGCATCGGCTACGCCTTCTTCTAATAAACGAATTGATTCGCTATAAAATGGACGAGCTACACGATTTACAATAAATCCTGGCGTATCTTTCGTAATTACAGGTAATTTACCAACAGATTGAATCAAGGCTTTTACTTCTTCTGCTAAACCTTCTCGCGTTTGTACGGCTGGAATAATCTCTACCAAAGCCATTAAAGGCGCAGGATTAAAAAAGTGAATTCCAATAACACGTTCTGGTTTTGAACACGCAGATGCAATTGATGCGATTGATAATGAAGAAGTGTTTGAAGCTAAAATACATTCGTCAGAAACGAGTTCTTCCACTTGTTTGAAAACTGATTTTTTAATATCTAAATTTTCAATAATTGCTTCAATCATTAAATCAATCGATGCAAAAGCGGTTAAGCTATCTGCATATTCGATATTGTTTTGAATTTCTTGTGCTTTTTCAGCAGTATATTTTTCTTTCGCCACTAACTTCTCGAATGTCTTCGCTAAGTTTTGTTTTGAACGATCTAAAGCTTCTTTATTTGTGTCATATAAAACAACTGGATGACCAGATTGAGCAAAAACTTGTGCAATTCCAGACCCCATTGCTCCTCCACCAATAATTCCTATTTTTTTCATTTCTTACTCGCCTTTAAAAACAGGATTTCTTTTCTCGATAAATGCGTCTACACCTTCTTGATAATCTGATGTATTCCCTGATTTAGCTTGAAATAATCCTTCTTGAATTAATTGTTCTTCGATTGAATTATTAAATGTTTGATTCAATAATTTCTTTGTATAAGCCAAACCTTTTGTTGGAAGATTGGCTAATTTATCAGCAATCTTTGCAACTTCAGCATCGAAAATATCGTCAGCAAAAAACTCATAAATCATTCCGATTTCTTTTGCTTGAGCCGCCGAAACTTTATCAGCAAGCATCATCAAAGCAGTTGCTTTTTGAAGTCCAATTAAACGAGGTAAGAAATAAGTTCCTCCACAATCTGGGATTAAACCAATTTTAGAAAAAGCTTGAATAAAGTTTGTCGATTCTTTCGCGACAACAATGTCACAAGCCAAAGCTAAATTTGCTCCCGCGCCGGCAGCAACACCGTTTACAGCAGCAACAACTGGTTTGTCCATGTTTCTAATTTTAAGAACCAATGGATTATAATTTTCTTGAACGATTTTATTGAAGTCAATTTCTTTTTCTTCTAAAACTTCGCCTAAATCTTGACCAGCGCAGAATGCTTTCCCCGTTCCAGTTAAAACTACTGCACGAACAGAAACATCTTGAGCTGCAACATCCAAGTGATGTTGAAGAGATTTAATCATTTCCTGATTAAAACTGTTAAAAACAGAAGGACGATTCAACGTAATCGTAGCAATTCCTCCCTCTTGTGTGTATAGGATTGATGTTGAATTTTCCATAATTTTTTAGTGATGACATTTGAAATAATCAAATGGTTCGTGGCAGCTATTGCATTGATACATAGCTTTGCAGGCCGTAGAACCAAATTGACTGATAAGTCTGGTATCTGTAGAGCCACATTGTGGACATTCTACATTTTGTTCATCCGAAAAAAGCACATCAGATGAAGGATTTTTGGTTGGCGGTGCAATTCCATAAGCCTTCATTTTTTGCTTTCCTTCTTCTGTCATCCAATCAGTTGACCACGAAGGGCTCAACTGATTAATGACATTGATATTTTTGAATCCTTTTTCGATTAATTTTAAACGAACAGAAATTGAAATTGCACTCATAGCAGGACATCCTGAATACGTTGGCGTAATTGTTACATTAACACTTTGGTCATCTATAACTTCTACTTTACGCACAACACCAAGATCAATTACACTAATCACAGGAATTTCTGGATCAGCGACTTCCTCCATGTATTGCCAAATTTCTTTTTCGGTTACCATTGCGAATCTGGATAAGTTCTTTGTAAATATTGTAAATCTGTTAAGATAAATCCTAAATGCTCTGTATGAACACCTTCTTTACCTCCTTTTTGTACAAAAGCATTTTCTACATCAGCTTCGATTGTCGCTTCGTCTAAAATTACTTTTACATTTGTTAACCAAGTCGCTTGGAATTCTTCTGGACTTGAAATTAATCCTTCTTCAACTAAAGCTTTTTGGTAAGGCGCTAATAAAAACGCTTCTTTTACATAAGGTAAAATATTATTTACAGCTTCCTGAATTTTATCGTGAGATTCTTGTGTTCCATCCCCTAAACGAATCATCCATTCTGATGACCATTTTAAGTGATATTTTACTTCTTTTAATGATTTTTCAGCGATAGCTTGTAATTTAAGATCTTTTACTTTCAAGAATTGTTCTAGCAATAACGCGTGGTAAGAATCATAAAAGAATTGACGTGCAACTGTATCACCGAAATGTCCGTTTGGTAACTCAACTAACAATAAGTTTTTGTATTCACGCTCTTCGCGTAACATTGCTAACGTATCTTCTGTTGCTCCATTTCCGATCATTTCAGCCGCATAGTCATAATAATTAGATGTTTGACCTAATAAATCTAACGCCATATTAGACATTGCGATGTCTTGTTCTAAAATTGGACCATGACCACACCATTCGCATAAACGTTGTGCCAAAATTAGATTTGTATCTGCTAAATGTAAGATAAAATCGATGTAATTTTGATTGTTTTGATAAACTGTACTTGTCATAAATTACATGTTTTTAATTTCTTCTGGTACATCATAAAAAGTTGGATGACGGTAAACTTTGTCTTCTGCAGGATCAAAAAATTGTTCTGCTTCATCAGGATTAGAAGCATGAATATTAGCAGATTCTACCACCCAAATACTTACACCTTCTAAACGACGCGTATATACATCACGTGCATTTTCTAGTGCCATTGTAGCATCAGCAGCATGTAAGCTCCCAACGTGTTTGTGGTCTAACCCTTGTTTACTTCTAATGAATACTTCCCATAAAGGCCAATCTCTATTTTCCATCTTTTTATGCGTTTTTGCGTTGTTCTTTTTCTAATTCTCTTTGTTTTCTTTTTTCGTGGTAAGCTGTTGCAGCATCACGAACCCAAGCTCCTTCGTTGTGAGCATTACGGCGAGCATCCAAACGTTGTTTGTTACATTTACCGTTTCCTTTCACAACATTCCAGAATTCTTCCCAATCAATTTCTCCGAATTCGTAGTGACCTGTTTCTTCATTGAATTTTAGATCTGGATCTGGAATAGTTAATCCTAAATATTCAGCTTGAGGAATAGAAATATCCACGAAACGTTGACGTAATTCGTCATTCGAAAAACGTTTGATTCTCCATTTCATTGATAATTCTGAGTTTGATGATTCTTCATCTTTTGGACCAAACATCATTAATGTAGGCCACCACCAACGATTCATTGCATCTTGCAACATCGCTTTTTGTTCTGGTGTTCCTTTTGATAATACCACTAATGCTTCGTAACCTTGTCTTTGGTGGAAAGATTCTTCTTTACAAACACGTACCATTGCGCGAGCATAAGGTCCGTAAGAAGTTCTACATAATGGAACTTGATTCAAAATTGCAGCTCCATCTACCAACCAACCAATCATTCCGATATCTGCCCAAGTAAGGGTTGGATAATTGAAGATTGATGAATATTTTGCTTTACCTGAATGTAAGTCATTTAAAGTTTGGATACGAGAAACACCTAACGTTTCAGCTGCACAGTATAAGTATAATCCGTGACCAGCTTCGTCTTGAACTTTCGCTAATAAAATTTTCTTTCTATTTAACGAAGGCGCTCTTGTAATCCAGTTTGCTTCTGGTAACATCCCAACAATTTCTGAGTGAGCATGTTGAGAGATTTGTCTGATTAATGTTTTACGGTATGCATCTGGCATCCAGTCTTTTGGTTCGATACGAACTTCATTTTCAATCTTATTATCGAAGATTTCTTGAAAATCAATTTCTTTTGCACTCATTTCTAAACGTTTTTAAAGTTGATTATTTGGCATCAAAATCTACCACGACTTCTGCAGAACGAGGGTGCGCTTGACACGCTAATACAAATCCTCTTTCTAATTCATCTGGCTCAAGTGAGTAGTTGATGTCCATTTCTACCTCACCCTTCTCTACTTTACACTTACAAGTTGCGCAAACACCACCTTTACAAGCATAAGGTAAATCAGCTCCGTTTTGTAAAGCCGCATCTAAGATTGTGTCGCCATTGTAACCCAAATCAAGCTGTAAAGCTGTTGCATCTAATTTAATGGTAACTTTACTCATTGTATCGTTTGATTGTTTTACAGCTTTTTGACGCTCTACCTTTTTCGCTTCTGCAGATGCACTATAGAATAATTCGAAATGTAAATGTTTTGCATCAACTCCTGCTTCTACAAAAGCGTCACGACCGCTTAAAATCATTTCTTCTGGTCCACAAAGGAAAACTTCGCTTACTTCTTTTGGATCGATGATATTTTGCAAGAAATATTCAATTTTTGATTTATCAATTCGGCCACTCAAGATCTCAGCATCAGCCGTTTCGCGACTCAAGATATTGTAAACGCTAATGCGTTCTATGTATCTATTTTTTAATGCTTCGATTTCTTCTTTAAAAATAATCGAACCTTTGTTTCTGTTTCCATATAACAGCACAAATTGACTGTTAGGTTCTGTTTTTAGAACTGTTTTGATAATCGAAAGTACTGGTGTAATTCCAGATCCCGCCACAATTCCTACATATAACTTTTTGTTGTCTTCGTGTACTTCTGTAAAGAAATTCCCTTGTGGAGTCATTACATCAAGAACATCGCCAACTTTGATTGTATCGTTAACAAATGTCGAGAAAATTCCATCCTCAATTTTCTTTACAGCAACTCTTAATTCATTATCCAAAGGACTTGAACAAATTGAGTAAGAACGTCTAATTTCTTCGTTATTGTGAAAATTCTTAAACGTTAAATATTGACCATGTTTGAATTTGAATTCTTGGTTTAATTCTTCTGGCACTTCAAATGTAACGGATACACAATCTGGTGTTTCCTTTTTTACATTTTTAACGCGTAATTGGTGAAAATTTATAGCCATATTATTTTTGAAATCCGTTAATTAATAGTGTCATTAAGTCATTTTCTAACTGCTCTGGTGAGATATCTCGTCCAGGTTTGTACCACAATTCTATCCAACGTAATGATGATAATAAAGTAAATAAAGCAACCGAAACATTCAAATCTTTAAATTCGCCTGCTGCAATTCCTGCTTTGATAAGATTGGCGATTCTTTTTTCGTATCCTTTTCGAATTGTTTTATACAAATCCTTTTTCGTATCCGAAAGATTTTTCCAATCATTATTTGCAACAGAAACTTCGTTTGGCTCATCAATAATCATTCTGACATGCAATTGAATTAAATCTCTCAATTTCTGAACATTTGATTCGTTTGTATCTTCGATCGAGCTAATGTGAGAAACATATTGATTAGCAACTTTAAAACAAATCTCTTCTAAAATTTCGTCTTTCGAACGAATATGATTGTATAAACTTGCGGCTTCCATTCCAACCTTTTCAGCCAGTTCACGCATTGATGTTGCCGAATAACCTTTTTGTTTAAAGATTAAGGCAGCTTCTTGTATAATCAGTTCTTTTTTACTTTGTTTAGGCATATATTTATAAATGTCTGTTATCGATGATTCGGTTTAATTTCCCTCCTTCACTTTTCGGAAGTCCATCAACTTGGTACAATTTAACATTCATTCCTAATCCAATATTGTCTCTAATTTTTTTGTGAATATTAGAGATTAATTTGCAACATGCATGATTAGATTCGTCGTTCAAATTATCACAAGTGAAACCTTGGCTTGCAAAATAGTCAGGATTAATTTCAAATCCAACTTCTACAGCATCCATATTTTTAGGTTTTGTTAAAACTACTTGATAATTTGGCGATAATTCTGGAAATTCTGGAATAAAATCAGCGATTTGTGTGTGAAAGAAATTTACACCTCTAATAATCATCATATCATCTGCACGACCAATAATTGGTCCCATTTTGATATGCGTTCTTTTCTTAGAATATTCGTACGTAAGGGTTGTGATATCTCCCGTCCAATAACGCACCAATGGTAAAGCTTCTTTTGTTAACGTTGTAATCACTAAAACTCCAGGTTGTCCATAAGGCACAGGCTCACCTGTTTTCTCGTCTACAATCTCTGGAAAGAAGTGGTCTTCCCAAATGTAAGATCCTGTTCCTTGCTCTTCATAATCTTCATTAGATACACCAGGTCCGATAATTTCGCTCAATCCATAGATATTAGACGCTTTGATGTTTAAACTTCCTTCTACTTCTTGGCGTAAGGCTTCTGACCAAGGTTCTGATCCCAAAATCGCAAACTTAAGATTTAAGCTTTCTAATGATTCGCCTCTTTTCTTGATTTCCTCAGCTACTGTTAATGCATACGATGGTGTTGCACAAATCGCATCAGCCTGAAAATCTTTCAACAACATGATTTGTTTTTCAGTATTTCCACCAGAAATAGGAACAACTGTCATTCCTAACTTTTCTGCTCCATAATGTAATCCCAAACCTCCTGTAAACAAACCATAACCATAAGCATTTTGTAATGTCATTCCTGGTTCGCATCCAGAAGCCGCTAAAGAACGTGCTACTACTTCTGAAAATAATTCGATGTCATTTTTGGTATAACCTACAACAGTTGGTTTTCCTGTTGTGCCGCTTGAACAATGTAAACGGATTACGTTGCTCTTTGGTTCTGCAAATAATCCGAACGGATAGTTCTCTCTTAAATGTGTTTTTTTGGTGAAAGGTAATTTGTGTAGATCTTCAACACCTTTGATGTCTTCTGGTTTTATTCCAGCCGCATCAAATGCTTCTTTGTAAAAAGGTACATTGTTGTACACTTTTTGTAACATGTTTTGAAGTCTTTCGTTTTGAAGAACGCGCAATTTTTCAATTGGCATTTGTTCTATCTCGGGATTAAATATCATAATTTTTGCAGATTTTGATTTTTGATAATAACAAATTTAATCAAAAAAACTAAAAAAACTAACAAACGTTAGTTTTTTTAGTGTAAAAAATACAATTCATACTAATTATTGTCTTTTAATAAGATAAAACATCATTAATCAATGTTTTTAATTTTTCAGCATTAGGTAACATCTCTGCTTCTAAAGTCGAATTTAATGGAATTGCTGGCATATCTTGCGCTCCTAACACACGAATTGGTGCATCTAAGTACTCAAAACACTCTTCATTAATTAAGCCTGAAATACTCTGTGCAAAAGAGTTTTGCTTCGCTTCTTCTGTCAAAACAATACAACGATTGTGTTTTTTTACACTATTAAAGATTGTTTCTTCATCTAACGGAACTAAAGTTCTTAAATCGATAATTTCGACTTGATTAGGAAAATCCTTTGCCGCTTGTTTTGCCCAATACACTCCCATTCCGTATGTAATAATCGAAACAGAATTATGATTTTGAGAAGATTCAGCCGTTAAAACTTCACGTGCTTTACCAAAAGGCAATACATAATCTTCGTCCGGCTCAACTGTCGCAGCATCTTCTGTTCCTTTTATTTTACTCCAATACAACCCTTTGTGCTCTAGCATTACCACAGGATTTGGATCGTAATAAGCTGCTTTCATCAAACCTTTCAAATCCGCTCCAGTAGATGGATACGCAATTTTAATTCCTTTAATATTCGTCAAAACACTTTCTACAGAACTTGAATGATAAGGTCCTCCGCTTCCATACGCACCAATTGGTACACGTAAAATCATGGAAACTGGCCATTTACCGTTTGATAAATAATTAGAACGTGCCACTTCTGTAAACAACTGATTCAATCCTGGCCAAATATAGTCGGCAAATTGCACCTCAACAATTGGTTTTAAGCCTACTGCAGACATTCCAACCGTAGATCCGATTATAAACGCTTCTTGAATTGGTGTATTAAATACACGATTTTTACCATATTGTTTTGCTAAAGTTGCCGCTTCACGAAAAACTCCACCTAAACGCAATCCTACATCTTGTCCATATAATAAAGCTTCTGGATGTTTTGCCATTAATTCACGAATCGCAAATAATGCAGAATCTACCATTACTGTTTTATCTTTTCCTTCTGGAGAACGATTTCCTTTTTCTTCGTTAATCGGTGTTGATGCAAAAACATGCGTATATAAATCTTCAGAACGTGGATCTTCTGCTTTTAATGCTTCTTGATATTCAGCCTGAACTTGTTCTTTTATCTTATTCTCAATTTCGATTAAATCATTTTCTTCGAAACCTTCATTTAATAACGTATGTTTTAATTTATCATAAGGATCGCGAGATTGTGCTTCCTCCAAATCATCTCTGTACCATTCTTTGCGAACGCCAGATGTATGATGATTCAATAAAGGAACTTTTGCATGCACCAAAATCGGACGACGTTCTGTACGAATAATTTCAATTGCACGTTGAATCGTTTCATAAGAAGCCAAGAAATCTGTTCCATCAACCACAAAAACTTCCAAACCATTGAAACCTTTCGCATAATGGGCAATATCTTGCGCACGAATTTCATCTGCCGAAGCCGAAATATCCCATTCATTATCTTGAACCAAATATAAAATTGGTAATTGTTTCAACGCTGCCATTTGGAAAGCTTCCGCAACCTCACCTTCTGTACAAGACGCATCTCCTAACGAACAAACTGCAATTGGTTTTAGTTCTTCGTCACAAAGACCTTCTAACTCTTTGTATTGCATTCCCATCGCAATTCCCGTTGTTGGAATCGCTTGCATTCCCGTTGCACTACTTTGATGCGGAATTTTTGGCATATTATCTCGACGCAAACTTGGATGAGAATAATACGTTCTTCCTCCAGAAAAAATATCATCGCGTTTTGCCAATAATTGCAACATCAATTCATAAGGCGTAATCCCGATTGATAATAACATGGCATCATCACGGTAATATGCGCTTAAGTAATCTTGTGGTAATAATTGTAATCCTGTTGCAATTTGAATTGCTTCGTGTCCACGCGCTGTTGCGTGAACATATTTGCTTGTTACAGCTTTATTTTCTTCGTATAATTCGGTTAAAGATTTTGCAGTAACCAATAATTCGTATGCTTGTTTAAGTAATGTTGTTGTTGATAATATGGTTTCCATTCTGATTAAATTTGCGTGTTAACATCCCAATTCTCCATGTAATCTGAAATTCGTTTCAAGAAAACGCCTCCCAAAGATCCGTCTATCACACGATGATCAAACGAAAGTGACAAATACATAAATTGTCTTGCCACAATAATATCTCCAAATTCAGTTTCCAAAACCGCTGGTTTTTTCTTGATTACACCAGTCGCCAAAATTGCCACTTCGGGTTGATTGATAATTGGCGTTCCCATTAAATTACCAAAAGTTCCTACATTACTTATTGTAAACGTTCCTCCACGAACATCATCTGGCGAAAGTTTGTTGTTTCTCGCTTTATCTACAATTGAATTTACACCTTTTGCTAAACCTTCTAAATTCAATTCATTGGCTTGATGAATAACAGGAACAATCAAATTATTGTTTGGTAAAGCAGTTGCAATTCCAATATTTATCTCATTGTGTTTGATTATTTTAGTCTCAGTTTCATCAACTGATACATTAACCATTGGAAAATCTTTAATTGCCCGAACAACACAATCTACAATTAACGGCGTAAATGTCAATTTTTGTTTGTATTTAGCTTCAAAAGCAGCTTTATTTTCTTCGCGCCATTTCACAAAATTCGTAACATCAGGTTCTACATAAGCCGTCACATGAGGCGAAGTTTGTTTACTCTTTTTCATGTGTTTTGAAATCAATTGACGCATTTTATCCATCTCAATAATTTCATCTTTCGCTCCATAAGAAGAACTTGAAACTATATTATTTTTATTTAAAGTATTACTTGAATTATTAGTTGTAAATGGTTTATTTTGAATATAATTTAATACATCATTTTTCGAAATTCTTCCATCACGACCAGAACCTTTTATTTGTGAAATATCTGTTGATTGAAGATTTTCTTTTTGGATAATACTTTTTACCAAAGGTGATAAAAATTGATTTGTATCGATTGAATTTATAACTTGCGAAGTTGTAACAGTTTCAATCTTTTTTTCTTCAACATTTTCAGTTTTTTGAGCTGATTGTTGTTGAGTTTCTGAAGGCTCAATTAAAGCGAAAACTTCTCCTATTTTTATTTCATCTCCTTCATTAAATCTAAACTCAATAATTTTTCCAGCAGTTGTAGAAGGCACATCAGAATCTACTTTATCCGTCGAAACTTCGGCAATTACTTCATCTTCTTGAATGAAATCGCCAACGTTTTTTGTAAAACGAACCAATTGTACAGACTCTACACTTTCTCCCAATTTTGGAATCGTTAGTTCTATATTCTTCATTTTATTTGTTTGCAGTTTTGAGCGTTGAAGATAATGATTTTTTATAAAAACTAATGAATGTTAGTTGAAATATTCATTAGTTTTACGCAAATTAATTAAACAATGGAAGATATTTTTGTTGGGATATGGTTTCTTTTTGTATTAACAATGACCTTTTTACCTATAATGTGTTTAATACATGTTATTACACATCAATTTAGAAATTTAAAAACAAAATTTCTATGGATTTTTGTTGTAGTATTAATTCCATACTTAGGTCCTATTTTATATTATTTAAAAGGTCGAAATATGGTTATAAATAACTAAAACCTCATCACCAAACCAACTCCCGCTTGATTATTTTGATAAACAGGAAAAAACATTGTCGCCACTTTTGATTCTTTATTTTTTGGAGAAAACCAATTGTTAATCGTAGGAAATAACCAATACGCCAATTCCGTAGATAAAATCCCTATTCCCGCTCCAGCAACAACATCTCCAACCCAATGGCGATTATTGATAACACGATAAACACCTGTAAAAGCTGCCAAAGGATATCCAGCCAAACTCAACCAAAAATTAGAATCTTGATATTCTCGAAACATAAATTGAGCCGTAGAAAATGCATTCGCCGTATGTCCAGAAGGAAAAGAAAGATTGTTTGTACCATCGGGTCTTTCTTCTTGTACAGTGTGTTTTAGCCCCATCACCAAACCTGTATTGATGATTTGAGATGTTGCAAAAATAATTGTACGATCTCGTAAATTATGTTTCCCTTGAACGCCAGCCAAATTCAATCCATAAACCGCTGCTGCAGGTAAATATTGTGTATAATTATCAAATTTATTTCCTTTTGTTTTATCTTCTAAAATTTCGTTTTGAGTAGATTTATTCAAATTATCCAATGCTGGAATTGCCAAACTCAGACTTCCATATGTAATTAAAGTCGCAGGAATAATCAACTTTTTGGCGTTGAAATGATAAACTTTATCTTCTGGATTAAATATTTGCTTTGGAATAGAATCAAGTTGAATAGAATCGGTTTTAGTTTGCTGAATTGTATCTTGTGCATTTCCTTTTATCGAAAATATTGAAAGTAATACACAATTCATTACTATCATTTTTGTTTTAATTTGGTTCATTTTCACATTCATTTTATTGAACAAATGTATTTGAAACCTCCTTACACAAAACTTAAGATTTGATTAAGAAAAAAGCCATTAGAAATAATCCAATGGCTTTAAAAAAATATCTATTTATAAATTTCCTCGACGTTCTTGCTCTCTTTCTAAGGCTTCGAACAATGCTTTGAAATTACCTGCTCCAAACGATTGTGCTCCATGACGCTCGATAATTTCGTAGAATAATGTTGGACGATCTTCGACTGGTTTCGTAAAAATTTGTAACAAATAACCTTCTTCATCACAATCAACCAAAATTCCTAAATCTTGTAACTTCTTAATATCCTCATCAATTTCACCAACGCGCTCTGGAATCATATCGTAATAAGCCTCTGGTGGCGCTGATAAAAACTCAACTCCACGAGATTTAAGTTCTGTCACAGTTTTTACAATATCCTTAGTTGCAACTGCAATATGTTGTACACCTTCTCCTTCGTAAAAATCTAAATATTCTTCTACTTGAGATTTCTTTTGACCTTCTGCAGGCTCATTAATAGGGAATTTTGAATAACCATTTCCGTTACTCATCACTTTCGACATTAATGCTGAATATTCTGTATTGATTTGTTTATCATCAAACGATAAAATATTTACAAATCCCATGACATCTTGGTACCAAGCAACCGCTTCGTTCATACGATTCCAACCCACATTACCAACGCAATGATCCACATACAATAAACCACAATCTGTTGGTTGATATGTTGATTCAGACTTCACATAGCCTGGCATAAAAGGACCTTCATAATTTTTACGCTCAATAAACATATGAATCGTTTCACCATATGTATAAATTCCAGACATTTTTACTTCACCAAACTCATCTGTAATCGTAGTTGGCTCCATATAAGGCTTTCCTCCACGTTTCGTTGTTTGCTCAAAAGCATCATACGCATCATCCACCCAAAGTGCTAAAATTTTAACTCCATCACCATGTTTCATTGCATGTTGACAAATTGGAGAATCAGATTTTAAGCCAGATGTTAAAACTAAACGAATTTTCCCTTGTTGTAAAACATAAGAAGCTCTATCTCTCACTCCAGTTTCTGGGCCAGCATATGCAACTTCTTGAAATCCGAAAGCTGTTTTGTAATAATGTGCAGATTGTTTTGCATTACCAACATAAAACTCGATATAATCTGTTCCATTGATTGGAAGAAAATCTTGTGCTAATGCTATTTTTTCTGCAAATGTTTGTGTACTCATTTTTATTGTGTTTTTATTTTTATGTATTATCTAAAAAGTATTAAATTTTTACAGTTATTGATAACTTTGGGGGAGATTCCTCCTAACGTCGGAATGACATCATGTCAAGCTGAATTTATTTCAGCTTCTCTTCAAATTAACTTATGATATATTGAAACAAGTTCACGATGACAAATCGCGCAACTCATAACTCATAGCTCATAACTTTTAATAAAGCCAAGATTTATAATAATCTGGATCTTCAATTTCTAACGCTTGTTCAGTTAACATCAATGGTCTGAAAGGATCAATCATTACGGCTAATTCATGTGTTTCTTTCGCTCCAATCGATTTTTCAACTGTACCAGGATGTGGACCATGCGGAATTCCTGCTGGATGTAATGTAATTTGTCCTTTCTCAACCGATTTTCTCGACATAAAATCTCCATCCACATAATATAAAATCTCATCAGAATCTACATTACTATGGTTATAAGGAGCTGGAATCGCATTTGGATGATAATCGAAAAGACGTGGAACAAAACTACAAATCACAAAACCTGCTCCTTCGAAAGTCTGATGAACAGGTGGTGGCTGATGGATACGCCCTGTAATTGGCTCGAAATTATGAATAGAAAAAGCCCATGGATAATGATAACCATCCCAACCTACAAAATCGAAAGGATGAGTTCCATAAACGTAAGGATAAATTAATCCTTCTTTTTTGATCATAATCTTGAAATCTCCGTGTTCATCATTTGTTTCAAGATTTTGAGGACGTTTAATATCACGCTCGCAAAAAGGAGAATGTTCCATTAATTGTCCAAAATGATTGCGATAACGACGAGGTGTTTCAACTGGGCTAAATGATTCTGTAATAAACAATCGGTTATTAGAATCATTAAAATGAAGTTGATAAATAATTCCACGTGGAATCACTAAATAATCTCCATATTCAAATTCAATTTGTCCATAACCAGTTTTTAAAACTCCAGAACCTTCGTGTATAAAAATTACTTCATCCGCCATCGAATTTTTGAAGAAATAATCAGTCATCGATTCTTGTGGCGCAGCCAATGAAATATGCAAATCATTGTTAACCAAAACTGGTACACGAGATTCTAAATAATCTTTGGTAGGTTTTACTTTAAAACCTTTTAAAGAGGTATGTTTTAAATGTTTTGCGCGGACAATTTTTGGCTCTACCGAATAAGGTTCGCTAATCGCTTTTACCAAAGTTGGTGGATAACAGTGGTAAACATTGGAATACGTACTCGAAAATCCATGCGTAGAAACTAATTCTTCTGCATATAATTCTCCATTTGGTTTTCGGAATACCGTATGTCGCTTTTGTGGGAATTCTCCCAAATGATGATAAAGTGGCATATCGTATTTTGTTTGTTATTTTGATGAAAAGGTAGATAGATGACGAAATTCGTCAACAAATAATCTGCAATATTCTAGTGTGAATATTGAGCAAATACAATTTTGGAAAGTAAAGCAGAAGTTTGCTTATTCATTCCAACAAATAAAGGTTTAATATTTTCTTTAATTGTTTGCATTTCTTTTCTGTGGCTATCTCAAAGATAGAAACATTTTTTGATTGTACAAAATACCTTACTAAAAAATGCTTTACAACAATTATTTTCAATATCTTTAAAAAACTACATATAACCCGTAGTGCATTATTGAACTAGATTAATTTTGAGATTATTTTATGTTTCTATTGAAAAGAAATTTATTGAGATGCTGAATGGTTGTTAAAACCTTTATTCTAACTAAAATTCGCTGTTATAAGAAAACGTATTACATCAAGCTTAGAATGTAGCAAAAATCTATGCTTCTATTGTGGTGAGAAAAGATTATATATTCATTTTGGCCTGATCCAAAACATTTGAAATCAAGAATTTGAAATTAAAAGGAGAAGCTTTATAAGCTTCGGAATATTACTTTTTGCTTGATCAAAAAGTAATCTCGACTCTTCAGCAATGATAATCTATAAATTTGTTGTTATAAGTGAATTTAAGTATAGAAAAGTATTATAAAAATGTCATATGATTTGGAAACGAGTGTCAAAAAGTTGAAAGTCATGATTAAGATGTTTTACTGTTTGCGGAGCAAATGATTTAAAACATTCAATGACTGAAACCAATTTTGACCGTTGAAAATCAAAGCCAAGAGTTTTTTGATTACTTTTTTGCTCATAAAAAAGTGATAGAAAGATTATTCTCGTTTTTCAAAACTATATTTCATTCATTTTTTATTCATGAGTTATTATGATTTTCATAATGACTATTTTATTTAATAAGTAAAATAATTACATCAAAATTTATATAAATCCATATTTTGAAAATCAAACTGAAATACACTATAGCTATCTAGTAAAAAAATAAAGGTTTTACACAAAAGACAAAAATAATCCCAAAACAACAGTATCAGAAAACAACTGCTCTTTCATATAAAAATCTATTTATTTTTTTTACTTTACCCCTATTTTGTTCAAAATTCATTCGACCATTATTCGACAAAACACCCAATTTTTCCGAACCTTTATCGAAGCACACTCGAACAAACACTATTTCTAATCTTATCATTTTTGCTTCAAACCCTCTCTAATAAAGGAAAGTTATGTTTTTCATCTTTTTTCTACTCTCCTTCATACTGGACAAAAATGGACAATAGCGGTTATTAATGGCATATACTAGCTATCGCATCTTAAAACCTCAAAACCAATATATTACCCCACTAACTCACTGTTAAATAATATAAAAAAATTAAGATTATGGCCGAAATAAAAATAGGAATACTTAGCGGATTCTCAGGAAAAGTAGGAACAGTGATTGGTGTCAACTGGCGTGAAAAGTATATTATCCGAATTCTACCAAAAGCACTTAAAAAGGAGCTTAATCTAACAGATAAACTTTAGAGATATTTTTTTATAACGTTAATTATTTTTCCAACTTTTGCTTAATAAGGGGCTATAATATATAAAATTGCTACTTATTACTATTTTTAATATAGACTATTTTTGATCATAATTCTTCTTACTTTAATCGTTGAACAATTACTCTATCAATTGTTTTATTATCATTATAAGAAGGATTAATATCTGATGTAGCTTTAGAATTTTCTATATTTATTACAACTTTAGAAGAAAGTACTTGAAATTTTGCAATAAGAAAAAGTAATCATTTTTTATAGTTTTTTTTTCTATGACATAAAATATTACTTTTCTACCCGTAGTGCATTTAGATAA
>NZ_DJBB01000018.1:0-52412 GCF_002429865.1 Empedobacter sp. UBA5987 | reverse complement strand
AGGATATGACGTACCCACAATAGTTAAAATATTGTTTTTGTGTTTTTTACGAGTTACCAACACATCTTAAACACTACCGGTAAAACTATTTAATTGTTGTTATCATTTCCAGATTGTGGAACATATTGCGAATCAATTCTGGTTGTAGATTTTCCAAAATCTTCATTAAATATTACCTTTGTTGTTTAAGGTTTAACAAAACTTATACTAAGGAAAATAAAAACATTGAAAAAATTATATTTTCAATTATAATTAATCTAGAAAAAAAAAAAAAAATACAGTTTTGTAAAAAATTTTATAAAGAATGATAAAATATTTCTAGTAATCAAATAATTACGTTTTTAGTTGATTGTTAAATGTTTATTAAGTAAATAAAATATTATTAAACAATACGATATGGTAAAGCAGTTAACTTATGATGATTTTGGACATACGCTTCATCATAATCAAATTCAATCAGTTGATGGCAATTATCTTGTTTTTGATACACGTAATGATGATACAAAAATAGGAGAGACTTCTTCTATCTGTTTACTTCACACGAGAACTTACGAATCCAAAATTATTTATACAACAAATAATCAAACAGAGTTTGGTCCTGGAGTAGGTGCAGCCTCTTTTTCACAAATTGAGAATAAAGTTATTTTTATTCATGGTATTCGAAATGCGAATCAAGCAAATCCGTATTCGGCAACAAGAAGGACAGGTGTCGCAATTGATTTAGAATTTCCAAATCAGCCTATTTTTATGGATGCTCGAAATATAAATTTTCCCTTTACAAATGGTGCTTTGCGTGGAGGAACACATTCGCATTCGTGGCAAAAAGAGAAGAATTGGATTAGTTTTACTTACAACGATTATGTCTTGGAACAAGAATCCAAACACAATTCTAGTATAAAAGATCAGCGAGTGGTTGGAATGATGTTTCCCAAAAAAGTTGAGGTTGATTTTGATGAAACATTAGAGAATAATTTTGGTGAAATGTTTTCGATTATCGTTTCTAGAGTAGTGATAAATCCTAAAAATGGAAGTGATGAAATCGAAAAAGCTTTTGATGAATGTTGGATTAACTCAACAAACAATATCGCATTTCAGGGACATGTGCGTGATGAAAAAGGGAATATGAAAACGGAAATTTTTATTGCTGAAATTCCAAATGAAATAAGGTTTGATGAAAACGATAATTTAAAAGGAACTTTAACTACTTTGCCAGATGTGCCAAGTTGTATTTCGCAGAAACGAATCACTTTTACTCAACATGGAATTAGTAATTTTAGACATTGGTTACGTTCTTCTCCTGATGGGAAAATCATCTATTTTTTGATGGAAGATGAATTTGATAAGACGCAATTATTTGGTGTAAATTTAGTTTCGAATGAAATTATTCAATATTCTTTTTTAGAAAATTCGATTACCTCTCCATTCAATCTTTCACCAAACGGAAAATATGCTATTTATTTTGTTAACGATAAAATATATCTAAATGATTTAACCGAAAAAAAATCTAAACAAATCTATCAAGTTCAAAAAATCAATAATGAATTAACGGGAATTCCGCATTTTTCTAACGATGGAAAAAAAATCTATTTTAATCAATTTGTTTCAAATAATTTCAATGAAAAGTTTATTCAAATCTTCGAATTAGAGTTATAAAACAAAATTGAAATATGTTAAAGTTCAAAGTTTTCTAAAAAATATTTGTCCCTTATAAAAAATATTTCTAATTTTAGTACAGATACTTAACCGAACCTAAGGTCTATGCTCTTATTCGAGTCTAACCAATGGGAATAAGAACTAAAAAAAACCTCCAATTTGGAGGTTTTTTTTATGTTTTTATTAGTCTTACTTCATACAAATCCTTGCGTCTGTCTTTCATCGTTTTTACAGTTCCATACTCATGCAACTCTTTTAGAAGATAAAGATCAACATCAGAAATCAGTACCATTTCTGTATTCGGAGTTGCTTCTGCTTTAACTCCATTGTTTGGAAAAGAGAAATCTGAAGGTGTGAAAACTGCCGATTGTGAATATTGAATATCCATATTATTCACACGCGGTAAATTTCCCACAGAGCCTGCAATAGCCACATAACACTCATTTTCTATTGCACGAGCTTGCGCACAACTACGTACTCGCGTATAACCATTTTGCGTATCAGTCATAAATGGAACAAATAAAATTTCCATTCCTTGATCGGCTAAAATACGGCTCAATTCAGGAAATTCGACATCATAACAAATTAGTAAACCTACTTTTCCGCAGTCGGTATCAAAAACTTTTATTTCATCGCCACCATTCAATGCGTAATATTTGAACTCATTTGGTGTAATGTGTATTTTACTATACGAATCTAATTTCCCCGAACGATGACATAAAAATGACGTATTATATAGTTTTCCTTCCTTTAGATGAGGCATAGATCCTGAAATAATATTGACATTATATGTAATTGCAAATTCTTGAATTTTCTTCACAATATCGTCCGTCATCGTTGCTAATTGATGCATCGCTTCAATCTCTTTCAAATGATTATATGGACTCATCAACGGCGAATTGAAAAATTCTGGAAACATAATAAAATCAGAGCCATAATCGCTTACCGCACTTACGAAAAACTCAATTTGATCATAAAAATCTTGTAAACCATTAAACAAACGCATCTGCCATTGTACCAAACCAAGACGAATAGTACGTTTTGTTGGTGAATTAGATTTCAATTCAGGTTCGTAATAGATATTATTCCATTCTAATAAAGTGGCATATTCTAAGGATTCTTTATCGTCTTTCAGATAATTTTTCAAGATTTTTTTGACATTAAAATCATTCGAAATCTGAAAAGCTAAAGTTGAATCAAAAATCTCTTTACTTTTTACTTTTTCTATATATTGTCTAGGAGATAATTCTTGCGAATATTTATGATAATTTGGAATACGTCCACCAGCTACAATTGATTTTAGATTCATTTCTTCACAAAGCGCTTTACGTTCGTCATATAAACGTCTTCCCAAGCGCAATTGACGATAATTTGGATGAACAAAAACTTCAATTCCATACATTACATCACCTTCTGGATCATGTTTTAAAAATTTACCATTAGATGTTATCGTATCATAATTCGATTCGATATTCGTTTTTTTCGAATTAACCACAATACTTAATGCCGAAGCAACAACTTTTCCATCCACTTCAACACAAAGTTGACCTTGCGGAAAAATAGCTAATAATTCTTTAATTTCGTCGACAGTCCAAGTTCCAAGCTGATTGTGATAGGCTTCTTTTGTAGATTCAGTCAAATCACTATAATCTTCAAGAGTCAAATTTCTGACCTGAATATTCATTTTATTTAGATTTAGATTATGTTTGAATTTAGCAAATATTAATCCAATAAACAATTTTAAAAAATAAATTTAGACCTATCTTCGTATAGACTAATAAGCATGAAATGAAAGATGTAAAAATAGAGTTTAGAAAGCCTATTTATCCTGTGAGTGACGAATTAAATCATTATTTAGAGAAATATCATCGCAAAACAAAAGCGAGTGTAGAATATGATGATTTGATGCGTTTTTCGGGTTGTGTAGCATTGGAAGATAAGGAAGGAAATGATACGCATTGGTTGGGTGTTTATTATACCGACTCGGAACATCAGGAAATTCAAGATAGTCTAAACAGAATTTATACTTACTTACATTCAGACGGAGATGAGGAGTCTTTGCCTTATCTTGTTGTTGATTCTATCGATTATTGTACGTTCGGAAATTCGAAACCTTTTCGTATTCGGGTTCGTAATATTTTGAATGATAATTACACCAATTTTTACATCAAAAAAGCAGATGCTTCGCGTATTTATGGTTTAGAATTAGAAGATATTTTATCTCCTCACCGAATCAATTTTTTGGTTTACAAAAATACATTGATTGAGGAGCATATTTTGGGAATTCCAGGAGATGTTTTTATCAAAAATTATTTGGATAAATGTAATGATTTAGAAAAAAATCAGATTGCAAAAGAGTTTGTAAAGTTCAATGAACGCTGTTTTATAGGTCTTTTGGGTGATATGCGTTCGTATAATTATGTGGTGATTCCAATTCACGATTTTGATCAAGTTATCTATAGAATTCGACCAATAGATTTCGATCAACAATGTTATGAAGGAAATTTAAAAATTTATCGACCACAATATTTTAAAGAGAATCGAGTAATGGTTGATTTGGTGAATAATCGTTTGAAATCAAATTCTATTGACCAATACCGAAAAGAAGTAAAGTCATTGATTTCAAAACGAATTTCGAATAGTTCGAAACGTTTTCGTGATTTAATGAAAATCATAAAAAAAGACACGATTTCTAAACCAGAAAATGTTGCACAATTACGAAAAGGTTTCGCAAAGTTTTACAAAGACCAATCCTATGAAGATTGTAAGACTATGGGCGAAATTTTGCATAAAGCTATCATTAACAGTTTGGAATAAAAACAATAAAAGCTTCTCAAAAATTGAGAAGCTTTCTTTTTTGATATAATTTAGAAATTAGTTTTTTAATAATTGCTTTCTGAAACGCAAAGCAACTATACCTGCACCAATAACCAACAATGGTAAATAATCGTCGATTGGAGCTGTTCCTGTTGGATCTTCACTTGGATCTGGATCACTTGGGGCTTCTGCCTTTTGAGAAGTGTTATTACTTTCAAAAAAACGAATTCCACCTTCTTCAGTATTTGCAAAAGTCACAGTAGACATCAAACAAAATAATAAAGTTATTTTTTTTATATTTTTCATACGTTAATTATTTTAAAATTACTTTTTTAGACTCTGTTTTACCATTATCTTTTTCTACAACAACGATTACAACTTGAGGATTTACATTTAGGTTAAGAACATAAGATTTTGCATTAACGTTCTGAACGTTTTGTAACTGTCTTCCTGAAATATCAACTAATTTTATTGATTTAATTGATTCTTTAGATGAAATTGTAATTTGTTTATTTTGAGCATAAACTACCAATCCTTTTTTAGACAAATCATTTGTTGATAATGTTTTATTTTGATAATTTATAGAGAAACGATCATTAATTTCACCTGCTTCTGTATCAAAAGAATAAGATTTTAATTCGTTTAAATTAAATACTTTATCTAATTTTTTGTCTACCAAATAGATATTTTGATTTTCGAAAACACCTTCAAATTGCTCTAAATTAATTTGATAAGTTCCTGCTTTTTTAACGTTGTAAGTTAAATCAAAAGAATCTTCGTTATTGAAATCTCCACGTCCTTGAATTACAAATAAATCATTGTTCAAAACAGAATATAATCCTTCATTATTGTTATCAAATGGTTTTGCATCAAAATTTTGATCAAATTTATTTGTCGATCCATTTACATACCCTATTAAAGAAGAATTTATTTTACCTTGATTATTTGATAAACTTAACCAATATCTATCTTTTTGTTCTTTGTAATAAACTGGACCATTAGCTGAGGTACGCATCGCATTATTAAGCACTAAATTACCAGCGTTTGCTACTTTTACTATAAATCCTTGTGCAATATCAATATTTTGAGAAGTTACACTATTATCATTCCATCCTGTTCCATTATAAATAGCCCAGTTAGAACCTTGATATGCTCCATTTACAATTGGTTTAGAATGCGTCCAAACATAAACAGAGTTTACTCCTACTGATGTATTAGCAGCAATTAAAGCATCTAAACTAAGTGGTGACGCGTAAGGGTTTCCTACTGCATTATTTCCTTTAGAAGCTTTAGTTACAGGAATCGTTACTTCTCCATTAAATAATTGACCTCTGAATGAACTATCAAATACCTGAGCTTCACCTTCTCCATAATTATTATAATTATTAGGAGCTCTAAAAGAAATTAATTCTCCTGCTTTAAAATTATCAGCAGCTGTTACATTCTCTGTCCAATCATTTGTTGATTCTAAAAATCTTGCAAAACGATTTGTTAAAGTATTTGGAGAAATTTCGAAAATATTTTGATTAATAACTGGTGAAGACCACATTAAATTTTCTAAACGGTAAATAGGTGTTGATGATCTATCAAACATTGCAGGACCAACATTTACTGCGCTATTATTATTTTGAATCAAATAAGCACCGTGTCTAAATCTAAATGTTACATCATTTTGATTAACAACTTCATTTTCTACAATAATTGTAATTCCTGCAGGAATAATCATATCTCTCTCAACTGTTAATTTCTTTGCAGAAAAACTTTCTGTTGGAGTTGCATGTAAAATAACTTCTTTTGTAAGATCCGGCGTTCCATTAGACCATGCAGTTCCGTCCCAAGTTGTAGAGTTAGATGATACAAGTTTGTATAATTGCAACTCCTCTTGATTTGCATTTCCATATGCAGCAAATCGAGGTGATCCTGAATTATAAGATAATTGTCTTGTAGGTGTAGCAACATTATTTACTGTGAATTTATTATCAGCGTAAGACAAATCCCATTTATAGCTATCTGTTACAGAAGATGATAAAGATACGGCATTTCCAGATGTCCATCCTACATATTTTTCCAGAACTTCATTATAAATTGTATAAGAAGTCATGTCAGATTCTAATTTCCATACGTTATCTACTGAAGGATTTACAATTTCTCCATTAGATACATTTGCATCACTTGAAGCTAAGAAAGTTGTAAATATATTCGTCATTAAATACTCATCTTTCTCATTCGTTACAACATAATACCCATCCGTTACATCAGATAAATTGGTTACTTTAACAAAAGTTCCTTCTCCATTATATGTAATTACATTAGGATCATTTGATTTTACATTAAAAGTCGTCGTATAATCATTAAAATTATTATCTCCTACTGCTGTAGCGGTAATTGTTGTAGAACCTATACCATCAAAAGATAATGTATTTCCATTTGCAGAAACAATAGAATTATCTGCAGATGTATATACTATATTTTGCCCTTGATCTGTTTGATTTGGTAATTCTGTAAAAGTAGTTCCTTGGTTTTGAGTTAAATCCTCAAATGTATAATTTACGGTTTGATTAGCTTTAGCTATTTCAAATGTTACATTTGCTGCATCAGAAGTTCCGTGCTCATTTGTTGCTGTAACTTCTGCTCTAAAAGTACCTGTTTGTGTTGGTGTACCTGAGAAAACGCCATTGTCAAAGGTAATTCCTAAAGGTAATGTCCCCGTTTGCGCCCAAGAGGTAGGGTTATTAGTCGCTGTCACAGCTCCATCAGACAACAATACACCATAAGTTCCTGTAATTGTCTTATTAGAAATAACAGGAGGCGTATTAATAGCTTCATATGTCAATGTCAAACCAGTTAATCTTATATGACCTGATGTACCTGAAATTGCATTTTGAAATTGTAATGATGAGATTGCATTTAAGTTTTGGATCGAATAATTGTTGTCTACCGCAGAAATGCTTGTAGGAGTATTTCCTCCATCTACAAAATATTTTGCGTTTCCTAAATTACCGCTAACACCTTTAAAAACAACATTTGTAATTTTGAAATTATTCGCAACATGTAAAGTTATAGAATTTCCATTGGTACTTCCTGTATATAACCTTAAAGTTCCACTAGTAAATGCTGGTGTTGCTGTAGCATTATTTTTCTCAGTTGTATAGTTAATATTCTCATCAATATTTCCACTTACACCGTTAAATGTATAATTTACAGTAGTCTGCCCTAAAGCATTATAAGATACTAATCCTATCAGGAGAAGTATCCAATTAAATAAGTAAAATTTCTTCATAAATAAAATGTTTTTTTTTTAGTTGTTCAAAAATAATGTTAATTTTCGTAACTAACATTAATATAATATTAACAAAAATAAAACAATTAATTTATTTAGCTGTTTTTAAACGAATAGGTTACAAAAAAAATCCACTAACTAAAAAGCTAGTGGATTAATTTTAAATAAAGGGAAAAAATACTATTAATAGTATGTATATCTTCTAACACCCGCAATGTGCTTCGCTAAACGCATTACTTGGTGGCTATATCCATATTCGTTATCGTACCAAACGTACATCACAACATTTTTACCATCTGCAGAAACAATTGTTGCATTACTATCAAAGATAGATGGAGCAGTAGTTCCAACGATATCCGAAGAGACCAATTCATTGTTCAATGAATATTTAATTTGCTCTACTAATTCTCCGTTCAATGCAGCATCTTTCATGATGTTGTTTACATTTTCAACAGATGTATCTTTACCAACTTCTAAATTCAAGACAACTAATGACCCATTTGGAACTGGAACACGAATTGCATTCGAAGTTAATTTACCTGCTAAACTTGGTAAAGCTTTTGCAACTGCGCTACCAGCACCAGTTTCAGTAATTACCATATTCAAAGCAGCAGCACGTCCACGACGGTATTTTTTGTGCATATTATCAACCAAATTTTGATCGTTTGTATACGCATGTATTGTTTCTAAATGTCCTTTTACAACACCTAAATTATCTTCAACAACTTTTAAAATTGGTGTAATTGCATTTGTTGTACAAGAAGCAGCTGAGAAAATATTTACATTTTCTGGGCTATATTCTTCATGATTAACACCGTAAACAATATTCGGAACACCTTTTCCTGGTGCTGTTAATAAAACTTTGTCTGCACCAACAGATTTCAAATGACGAGATAAAGCCTCTTCATCTTTAAAAACACCTGTGTTATCAATAATCAAAGCATTATTAATTCCGTAAGTAGTATAATCAATATCTTCTGGCTGCGCTGCAGAAATCATGTAAACAGAAACTCCGTTGATGATTAAAGCATTATTTTCGTGATCAGCTACAACGTTTCCGTCAAAATCACCATGTACAGAATCATGACGTAACAAAGAAGCTCTTTTTTCTAATAAAACAGGATCGTTTTTATCACGTGTTACAACAGCGCGTAATCTTAATTGTTGACCTTTTCCCATTTGAGAAGCCAACTCACGAGCTAATAAACGTCCGATACGACCAAAACCGTATAAAACAACATCTTTTGGTTCAACACTTTTTACATTTTTGCTTGCGCCTAATTTCTCTTCAACAAAAGCTTCTGCCGAAGCGTAATCTCCAGAAATATATTCTTTAGCTAATTTTCCAACATCAAGTCTAGAAGCTGGTAATTTAGCTTCAGAAATAGCTTTAGCAATTGCTAACGTATCGTCAATAGCAATCTTTTTTTCTACAAATTCCTCAGCATACTGATGTAGATTTACGATGTCACTAACGTTTTTATCAACTAATTGATTACGGAAAATTACCAATTCAACAGATTGATCATACCATAAATCTGAAACAATTTTAATGAATTCTACAACCTTTTTGCTCATTTCATTGAAAGATGCAAGTTGTTGATCATAAGAAGAGTGGTTCATTTAATAAATGTTTATTTGTGTTTATTTACTTAATTCTTGGCAAAAGTAATCAATTATAACGATTTCGTACATTTTTTTTACAAAAACTAATTATTGTCATAAAAAAGCAACTATTTCTTCGAAAAAAAGAAATAAAAGAAATAAAATGTTTTTTATTCAAAAAATAATGAATATTTCATTGATTTATAAATAACTGATTTTAATATATTTAAATATTTAAGGAGATGCGAAATAAGTCTACGAAAACGTTTTCGTTAAATTGAGGTTGAAAATTTTAATTTGGTAATTCGAAAAAGCGTTCTATATTTGCACTCGCAATACCGCAATAAACTGCGTTATTGGAGAGTTGGCAGAGTGGTCGAATGCGGCAGTCTTGAAAACTGTTGAGGGTCACACCTCCGGGGGTTCGAATCCCTCACTCTCCGCTAAGAAAACCCAATAGAGTAATCTGTTGGGTTTTTATTTTTCTGAGTTTATAAAGTCTTATAAACCTAAACTGAATTACCATATTTTCTAGAAAAATTAAAATCGATTCAAATTAATTTTAATTATAACTCTTTTAATAAAATTGTTAATCATAACGGAACTGATAAGATAACTGATATTAAAATCGAATCTTTAGACTTCCTAATTTCCTATGCAGATTTTATATTAGAAGATAATGTGATTTCAGATACTGAAATACAAGATTTTACTTTTCTAAAAAGAATTTTTAAGATTAAAGAAGGAGATTTTAGTAAATATAAAAACTTAGAAATGAATGAAATTCTGAAAAAAAGAATTTATTAGGATTTATTCAGACAATTTTGTCAATCAAAAAGAAGAGCTTCTAAACCTTAATCTTCAATCTCTTTTTGATTTAAGCTACGACAAATTTGAAGAAATAATAGAAGACGAAATCATAAAATCGTTAATCCAAGGAGCTAATCCTAAAGATCTAGATATTGCGAAATTACCAAAAGGATTTACGCTTATTTAGATACAATTCACAACACTTTTATAATGTTACTTATAAAAGAAATATATTTCACGCCAAAAAATTCTAAACTTCTTCAAAAATATTTTTTACAAGAAGTTAAATGTGCTAATAATTTCCCTAGTGATAGTAGAAATAATACAAATGATGCGGGGAGTGCACCTGCTGCATCTAATTGTACAGCGAGTTTTTATATGCTAACAGGACAAAAAATTAGACCTGAAGCTTGGATCGATTTAGATCCAGGTCAACAAAAGTTATTCAATTCTACAGCATCGGGAAGTGGAGCAACTTTAAATTCATATTATAATAACATGACTATTATAGAGAACTAAGTATTATAAAACTGAGCCATAAAAACTTTGAATAGAATAATATAAATTATTTAAAAATGTAAAAGAATATCAAGTCTCCTGTTGGAGTAATTCTTGGCTTGCAAAAAGTTTGAACACTGGTTCAAGCTTTTTTGTTTTCAAGCCAAACGAATAGATTTTATGAATATTCTTTTTGTGATAACTTCATCACGAATTCGCTTCCAACGCCATATTCGCTAAATACATCCAACGTTCCTTTTTGAGCTTCGATAAATTCTTTGCTAATAGCCAATCCTAAACCTGTACCTTCTTTGTGAGTGCCTGGTACACGAAAATAGCGGTCGAAAACTTTGGGTAAAAATTCAGTTGGAATCCCAATTCCTTCGTCTTTAACTTTGAAGGATGTTTCGGTTGTTGTTTGTTCAATAGTAATCCAAATTTGAGCATTTTCGTGAGAATAATGTATTGCATTTGAGATTAGATTTGATAAAACCCAAGCCGTTTTTTCAAGATCAACTTTTATAGATTCTAAATGATTTGGAATATTCGTTTCTATGATTAAATGCTTTTGTTCAGCTAAAGTTTGGTTGGCTTTAACTGCATTTTCTACAATTTCGATTGGGAAAACTTCTGTTTTATTCATTTGAATTGTACCACTTTCTATCTGTGTTAAGTTAAGAAGTTCTTTTGTTATTCGCAATAAACGATGTACATCATCGTCAATACTAGTCACCAAATCATTTTGTTCTTCGTTTAATGTTCCTATTTGCTTATTTCGAAGCAATTGCAAACTCATTTCCATAGATGAAATAGGCGTTTTAAATTCATGCGAAACTGTAGCAATAAATCGTGTTTTGGCTGCATCTAGTTCTTTAAATTCGGTAATGTTTCTAAGAATGATCACATGCCCAACAACTTGTTTTATCGTTTCTCCTGTTGGAATTATTTCGATATGAAAAATTTCTTTGGTAAAAAATTGTTCTTTTTCATCCACTACAATTTGCAAAGGTTTTTCGTCTTTTATAATTTCTGTTTCGATATTTTGCAATAACAATCGAATCAAATCATTGTGCAAAGCCAAATCTTTACCTGCCTTATTTACCATTTGTTTAGCAGATAATCCTGTTACTTTTACAGCTTCATTATTCGCGAAAATTACTTGCATTTGTTCATCCAAACCAATTACAACATCGTGCATATTATTAATCAGCGTTTCCATTCTTGTTTTTTGTTTAAGAATAGTTGCTAAATGACTTTCGTTGTATTCTTCTAATTTAGAAGCCATGGTGTTAAAAGATTGCGCTAAATCGCCAAACTCATCTTTTTTGTCTAAATAGACACGCTCTTTGTAATTATTTGAAGCAATTTCCTTGATACTATTCGTTAATTTCTGAATAGGATTTGCAATATTAGACGGAATTTTAATCAAAGAATTAAAGGCTATAAAAATACATGCGATACCTGTGAAAATGATTAATAAAATGGCTTGATTAGCGGTCTTTTCAGCAAATTCACTTTTAATTTCTATGGCTTGCATATTCATTTCCATCATTTCTAAAAGCGAAATTCTAACATCTTTTAATAGTTCTGGAGAATGATTTCCTTCTTTATAAGCATCAAATTTATCTCGAATCTGTTGATTCAATTCTTTTTCACCTTGTTCTGTTGCGTTTAATTCTTGATTTGCTAATTGCTTTTCAAACGATTTGGAATTAAAGTTTTCCGCATCATTTAAATTTCGCATCATACTTTTTGCATAAATCAACGAGTTGTAATTATCATGCAAAATATTTTGTGTATCATTTTTCAATGAATAAATAGACGTAGTTGCTACAGCTGCCAATAATACAATCAATAAAAACAGCAAGCCTAATCCTAAGCGAAGTTTAGTTTTAATTCTCATTTTGATAAAATAATCACATCAACATGTAACGAAGATAGTTTTTTTAGTAATTGATTAAATACATTCGTAGCCAAAATAATCTGGATTAAATTTAACTTTGGTTTTCCCAAACAAACAGTGGTAATATTTCGCAATTCAATTTGTTGAATGATAGCTGTAGAAACCCGTTGATTCTTTACCTTAACAATTTCAGCACCTAATTCTGTAGCTAATTTTAAATTATTGATGAGATGTCGTTGTTTGTCCAAGGCAATTTTATTAGGATGTTCTTTTGGCGTTTCTACGTACAATACAAACCAACGTGAATTATAATATCCAGCCAAACGAGCGGTTTTTCGAATAACAGTTTTGGCATTTTTATCATTGCTACTAATGCATGCCAAAAAACGCGACGGTTTTGCATAAACAGATGATACATATTCGGTTTCAACCTTTTTTTCTACATGAGAAGCAACTTCTTTTAAAGCCAATTCACGTAATTGTAAAATATTTGAAGGAATAAAAAAGTTGTTTAAAGCCGTTTGAATTTTATCTTTCGGATAAATTTTTCCTGTTTTTAATCGTTCAATTAAATCATCAGCTGTTAAATCTATATTTACAATCTCATCTGCTTGTTCCAAAATTATATCAGGAATTCTTTCCGAAACGTCAATTGTTGTAATTTCGGAAATACTGTTATTCAAACTTTCTAAATGTTGAATATTTACAGCAGAAATAACATTGATACCAGCATCTAAAATTTCCATCACATCTTGCCAACGTTTCGCATGTTTGCTTCCAAAAACATTAGAATGTGCTAATTCGTCCACAATAACAATTTCGGGTCTTTGTTTTAGGATTTCTTCCAAATCCATTTCTTCGACAGATTTACCTTTGTAGTAAATTATTTTTCGTGGAATTATGGTTAATCCTACAACAAGATTTTCTGTTTCGACACGTTTATGGGTTTCGATATATCCAATTTTTACATCGATTTTATTTTTTTGCAATTCGTGTGCTTCTTGCAACATACGATACGATTTTCCAACGCCAGCGCACATTCCAATATATACCTTAAACTTGCCTCGTTTCGATTTCCGAATCAAGGCAAGAAAGTCTTCTGCTGTATGTTGTGTTTCTTTTTCCATTTATAGTTTTAATGCTAAAGAAGTTGTGAAAAATGTTTCATTTGATACATTTTTATCATTTCGAAAATAGATATCATCTTTACTCGAAAAACTTCTAATTTCTGTTCTCCACATCAAATTATTTGTAAAATAATGATCTAAATTCAAAGAAAAACCAACTGTTTTGAAACCATTTTGTGTATTCGTTGAGATTATTACACCTTTTTCGTCAGCATAATATTCGGCACGTGCAGTTGCAGACCATTTTTCATTGAATGTATATTGCCCAACTAAAATAGGACTGTACCAAATATTATAACTGTCTGATCCTTTCGATTTTTGTTGTGCACCAATATCAAAACCTGCGGTTATTGAAAGCTTTTTAATAGGTTTAAAAACAGCATAAAGATGATGAAAATAACGCATTTGACGCAAAGAATCAGGAGTATCGCTACCAATAAACGAACTGCTGTTGATCGAAAATTTTTCATTTGGTGTGTAAGTAATTTGATGTCCAAAAGCTGGTGTAGAATTACCATCAAGACGCTTGATACGTTGCCAACCATTTAAATAATGCAAACTCATTGCCCATTTGTTATTTGGCGAAATATAACTCAGCTTAACACCAGTTGAAAAATACGGTGAATTCTCTGCCTGAATACTTCGTGTAAGTGTTGCAACATTAGCACCAATCGCACTTTCAAATCCAATGTGAGAAGGCATAATACCTGCATCTATCCACAAGTTTTTATTCTTTGAAAGTTTGACACCGATATTTGCTTCGTAAATATTTCTTAAACCATCAGGTTCTGCAGCAAGATTTGATTGCGTATAAGTTCCTGCCATTAAAGCAAGATTTCCTCGAACTCGTTCATCAGTGTATTGCAATTGAATTGTTCCGAAGTTTAAATTCGCCTCATTGTGTCGATTAAACGAATACAAATAATTAGGAAGCTGATTGTTTTTTGGTTGATTAAAATCGTAGGTATAATAAACTTCTGCATAACCAGAAAGTTTTAATTTCTGAATAGAATCGTTTTGAGCTTGAATATTTAAACCCAAAATAAAAGAACCAAAAGCAAGTATTTTTTTCATTATTTCGATAATTTATCCAATTCGATATTCAGTTTTAAGACATTGATTTTATCAGGACCTAAACTTCCTAATAAAGGTTTTTCAATTTGGTTATCAATCAATTCTTTTACTTTTTCGGGATCTAAACCTCGTGCTTTTGTAATTCGATCAACTTGCACAATTGCTCCTTGAACTGAAATATTAGGATCTAAACCACTTCCACTAGCCGTAATTAAATCTACAGGAACGTCTTCTTTTTTTGCCGTTGGATTTTTTTGAAGAAAATCATTTAAGCGTTTTTCAACTTCTTGCAAATATTCTTCATTATTTGATCCTTTGTTACTTGCGCCAGAACCTGCTGCATTGTAATCTACAGCAGATGGTCGCCCCCAGAAATAATGATCTTTTGAAAACGATTGTCCAATATTTTCGTAATAGTGCTGATTGTTTTTATCGGCAACTAAAAAACTTTTTCCTTGATTTGGAGAAAGTTGGGCAATTCCCCACATAGCTAACGGATATAATACCATTAAAAGGAGCATTAAGCTAAATGTTAGTAAAATTGCTTTTATACTATTTTGTTTCATTTTGTATTAGTTTTAAAAATTGCTGTTTTGAATTTATTAATAGAATATTGAACTCCTTCAAAACAGCTCATTACATTAATTAAAAAAATATGGAAATAAAGATGTCGATTAGTTTTATCCCGATAAATGGAACGATGATTCCTCCAATTCCATAAATCAGTAAATTTCTTCTCAAAAGTGCACTTGCTCCAATTGGTTTGTATGGAACACCTTTTAAAGCTAAAGGAATCAAGAAAGGAATAATAATGGCATTGAAAATAACAGCTGATAAAATAGCGGTTTCGGGACTATGTAAATTCATGATATTCAATCCTTGTAAGGCTGGAATTGCTGTAATAAATAAAGCGGGTATGATGGCAAAATATTTTGCGACATCGTTGGCAATACTAAAGGTTGTTAAGGTTCCACGCGTCATTAATAATTGTTTTCCAATTTCAACAACTTCAATTAATTTGGTTGGATCATTATCTAAATCCACCATATTTCCGGCTTCTTTTGCTGCTTGCGTACCACTGTTCATGGCTACACCAACATTAGCTTGCGCTAGAGCAGGAGCGTCATTTGTACCATCGCCCATCATCGCAACCAAACGACCTTCGGTTTGTTCTTTTTTGATGTAATTCATTTTATCCTCCGGTTTTGCTTCCGCAATAAAATCATCTACACCTGCTTTTTCTGCGATAAATTTTGCAGTCATAGGATTATCACCTGTTACCATAACCGTTTTGATTCCCATTTTACGTAAACGAGTAAAGCGTTCTTGAATTCCAGTTTTGATAATATCTTGTAATTCGATCACTCCTAAAACTTGTTCATTTTGAGAAACAACTAAAGGTGTTCCTCCATTTTGAGCAATCTCATTGGCTTTCATTTGAATTTCGTTTGGAAAAGTATTTCCAGCATTTTCAACCAAATTTTTGATAGCATCTAGAGCTCCTTTTCGAATACGGATTTGATCAAAATCAATTCCTGAACAACGTGTTTCTGCGCTAAAATTGATGAAAATAGGATGTTGAATTGCGTATTTTAATGGATCTATCTGAACTAATTCTACAATTGATTTTCCTTCAGGAGTTTCATCACTCATCGAACTAAGCACTGCTGCTTTTTCTAAAGCTTCCATTTCTATTCCAATTGCAGGATATAAAGCTGTTGCTTTACGATTTCCGATTGTAATGGTTCCTGTTTTATCCAATAATAAAACATCTATATCGCCTGCTGTTTCTACTGCTTTTCCACTTTTTGTAATGACATTTGCGCGCAAAGCTCTGTCCATTCCAGCAATTCCGATTGCGGATAATAAACCTCCAATAGTGGTTGGAATTAAACATACAAATAATGAGATTAAAGCGCCAATGGTAATGGGAACATTTGCATAATCAGCGAAAGGTTTTAGGGTAACCATAACAATGACAAATACTAATGTAAAAGCAGCTAATAAAATGGTTAAAGCAATTTCATTTGGAGATTTCTGACGATTTGCACCTTCAACTAATGCAATCATTTTATCTAAAAAACTTTCTCCTGGTTGTGTCGTAACTTTGACTTTAATTCGATCCGAAAGAACTTTTGTTCCTCCAGTAACCGAACTTTTATCGCCTCCAGCTTCACGAATTACAGGTGCACTTTCTCCTGTAATAGCACTTTCGTCGATCGTTGCTAAACCTTCTATAATTTCACCATCGGTTGGAATTATATCTCCAGCTTCACAGATAAAAATCATATCTTTGATTAGAGCAGAAGACGAAATGATTTCACCATTTTCTAATTTAGCAGGCGTTTCTTCTCGCGTTTTACGTAAACTATCAGCTTGAGCTTTTCCTCTTGCTTCAGCAATTGCTTCAGCAAAATTGGCAAATAATAATGTAAAAAGAAGTAAGATGAAAATTGAAAAATTATACCCAAAACTACCTTGAGATGTTTCACCTAAAAGAATCCAAAAGCAAACTCCTAACATAATTGCAGTACCAATTTCTACAGCAAACATGACAGGGTTTTTATATAAAGTTGCTGGATTTAGTTTGATGAAAGCTTCTTTGAAGGCTGTTTGTACCAATGTTTTTTCAAATAAATTGGTTTTATTTTCTCGTGTCATTTTCTAAAATTTTGGAGTTGAAAAATAATCAGCAATGGGACCTAAGGTTAAAGCTGGAAAAAATGCTAAGGCTGCAACAATTAAGATGATGGCAAAAACAATACTTCCAAAAGTTGCTGTATCGGTTGCTAAAGTTCCTGAACCTTCTGGAACAAAATGTTTTTTTGCTAATAATCCAGCAATTGCAACAGGACCAATTATAGGTAAGAATCGTCCTAAAATTAATACAAAACCAGTTGCAATATTCCAAAATGGAGTGTTGTCTCCTAATCCTTCAAAACCAGAACCGTTGTTTGCAGCAGATGAAGTAAATTCATATAACATTTCACTAAATCCATGATACGAGGAGTTGTTTAAGGTTGATAGTGTTTCACTTGGTATTCCAGCAGCCAAAGCTGTTCCTACTAAAATCAAGAATGGATGTAAAAGGGTAATCATCATGGCGATTTTCATTTCTTTGGCTTCTATTTTTTTTCCAAAAATTTCAGGTGTTCTACCAACCATCAATCCACTAATAAATACCGCTAAAATTACAAATACAAAGAAGTTTAAAATACCAACTCCTACACCTCCATAAACACTGTTGATCATCATAGCTAACAGTTCATTCATCCCAGATAATGGCATTGTACTATCGTGCATAGAATTGACTGAACCTGTAGAAATAACGGTTGTTGCGATGCTCCAAAATCCTGAAGCGGCAGAACCAATTCGAACTTCTTTACCTTCCATTGCACCTAATGAATCATCAATACCGAGTCTTTCAATCATTGGATTTCCTTGCGATTCCATGTAAACATTCGGAATCGTTAAACATAGAAAGCCAACAGTCATGACACCAAACATCATCCAAGCAAATTTTCTGCGATTAGTATAAACGCCAAATGCAAATAACATCGCCAACGGAATCAGCATTTGTGCAATCATTTCCGTCATATTACTTATATATGTTGGATTTTCGAATGGGTGTGCAGAGTTGGTACCAAAGAATCCTCCGCCATTTGTTCCTAAATGTTTTATGGCTATAAAAGCTGCTGCAGGTCCTCGAGAAACTTCCACTTTATTTCCTTCTAAAGTCATCATTTCATCTTTTCCTTCAAATGTCATTGGAGTTCCTTGAAAAATTAAGATTGATGATACAATTACACATAATGGCAATAAAATACGCGTAATCGATTTGATGAAATAAGTATAAAAATTACCTAAAGTTGTCGTTGTTTTTTGTCGAAAGGCTTCAAATAATGTAACTGCTGCTGCCATACCGGTTGCTGCACTCACAAATTGTAAAAACATCAGCCATAATTGCGCTAAATAACTTACGCCTGTTTCTCCTGAATAGTGTTGTAAATTACAATTCACTACAAACGAAATAATCGTATTGAAAGCCAAATCAGGACTCATACTTGGATTTTTATCTGGATTAAAAGGCAACAGACCTTGTGTCATTAATAGGATAAATCCAATGATAAACCAAATCAAGTTAATCGTTAATAATGCACTTAAATGTTGTTTCCAATTCATCTGTTCCTCCGAATTGATACCTGATATTTTGAATAACAACTTTTCTATTGGGGAAATTAATCGGTCTAAAAAAGTTGGTTTATTGAGATAAACACGTGCAATATAATTTCCTAACGGAATGGAAAGAGCGATCGCAACTAAAAATTGTACGATAACGCCAAATATTTCTGAATTCATTTTTACGAATAATTAAGTTTAAAATTTTTCGGGTTTTAATAGCACATATACCAAGTATACAAACAAGGCAATGGCGATGATTAATAAGAAAATCATAATGAATGGATTAGATATTATCAAAAAAGTCAATGGATTTGAAGAATACTCCAAAACATAAAATCCCAGCTAATAGTAATACAATTGTTATCATATTCCTGAATGATAAATTTGTTTAACATATTCTGATTTCAAATTCATTGGAAACAAATTCAAAAATTGTTTTCGGTTTTTGAAATCCGCTTCAATCATCAAAGTAACGGGTAGTATAAACAGATTATTGATGTATGTTTTACCCAAATCATTTGTTTTTGAAAACAATTTTCCTACACTATAACATAGCTGTTTTACACGTGCTGGATTATTATCTAAAATGTTTTGCAGTACTTTACTTTTAAGTTCTTTGACTTCATCTAATGAAATCGTTTGTTTCATTTTCATTTTGTAGATTTTTAAATTTCTCTACATAAGCCAATCAAAATGCCAAAGCAATTAGAATTAATTAGACAAAACAAAATCAATACGTTATGTTTTTATAGATTTTTACTCAAATAAAAAACCCTTCCAAAATGGAAGGGTTTATTTTCATTATGATAAAGTATTTTATTTTAATTCAGTTCATATTCGGCTATTTTTCGATAAAGCGTTGTTAGGCCAATACCTAATAATTCTGCCGTTTTTGTTTTGTTACCTTTTGTAAATTTTAAAACTTTCTGAATATGTTTTTTTTCCATTAAAGCTAATTCTAATGAATTTTCGTTCTGATCAATTTCGCTTGTTTGAATAAATGAAGGAAAATCATTTGTAGAAAGTTCTTCATTTTCCGACAAAATAATAGCACGTTCGATCGTATTTTTTAATTCACGAATATTTCCCGGCCACGAATATTTTTTAAGAAAAAGTAAAGCTTCTTGATTAATAGATTTTATATTTTTTTGATAATATTGATTGAAGTGTTTTATAAACTGATTCACGATTAGTTCGATATCCGAAACGCGTTCACGTAAAGAAGGTAACTCGATATGAAACACAGAAATTCGATAAAATAAATCTTCTCGAAATGTTCCGTTTGCAATTTCCTTTTCCAAATTTCGGTTAGTGGCTGCAATAATTCGTACATCAACTTTTGTAGGTTTTGTTTCGCCGATTTTAATAAACTCACCTGATTCTAAAACTCGCAACAATTTTGCTTGTAAATCCAAGGCCATTTCGCCAATTTCATCTAAAAAAATAGTTCCTAAATGTGCTTCTTCAAACAAACCTTTCTGATCTTTCATTGCGCCTGTAAATGCACCTGCTTTATGACCAAATAATTCACTTTCTAATAAGTCTTTACTAAAAGCCGAACAATTAATTGCAACAAAATTTTGGTTTTTTCTCAAACTTGATTGATGTATAGCTGTTGCAAAAACTTCTTTTCCAGTTCCTGTTTCTCCAGTTAAAAGAACGGTAGCATTCGTTGGTGCAACTTTTTGAGCTAATTGTAAAGCTTGTTCAAAAATTGGAGATTTACCCAATAATAAATTACTGTCTAATTTTGTTGATGTTGTTTCTTGAGAAATTTCATTCTCTTTATTATATTTCACACGATCCAAAGCTCTATACAACAAAGGTAAAATACGATTGTTATCATCCCCTTTTGTAATATAATCAAATGCTCCGTTTTTAATGGCTTGAACGCCGTCAGGAATATTTCCGTAAGCTGTAAGCAGAATAATTTCTATCAAAGGAAATTTTTCTTTGACTTCTTTTGCAAACTCAACACCATTACCATCAGGTAATTTTACATCACATAAAACAACCTCAGGAGAAAGTGTTTTAATTTTCTTAAGGCCTGATTTTAAATCTTCAGCTTGATGTATTTCAAAACCTTCTAATTCGAGAATTCGAGCTAGGAGAGTTCTGATTTTTGTTTCATCGTCTATGATTAAAATTGAATGCATTCTTATTACTTGTGAACAACGAAGGTATTGTTTTTATGCATATAGATTTGAAATAATTATTTAGTTAATTTTAATAATAAGCATGTTTTTCTAGTATGTAATAAAATTTCAAACCATCTCTAGAGTTTTTATATTTATCAATTGTAAAAAAATCCTTCGTCTAAAAAGACAAAGGATTTCTAAAAAACTCAAAATGATGATTTTCTAACCATCAACCTTACTATGTTGTTTTCCGTAGAAAAAGTAAATACAAATTCCGATTACTAACCAAATCAAAAGTCGCCACCAACTTTCCATTGTTAATGAAGTCATTAAATAAACACAAACAATAATTCCCAAAATTGGAACAAATGGAACAAATGGAACTTTAAATTTACGTTCGGCATTTGGCATTTTTTTACGCATCACAATAATTCCAATACAAACTAAAGTAAAGGCAAATAAAGTTCCGATACTTACCATATGACCTAAATCTTTGATTGGTACAAAACCAGCAAAAATGCTCACAAAGACTAAAAAGAATACATTGGTTTTCCAAGGTGTACGAAACTTTTTGTGTACATCTGAAAAGAAAGAAGGTAACAATCCGTCATTACTCATGCTATAAAATACGCGACTTTGTCCTAATAACATCACTAATATAACCGATGTATAGCCTGCGATAATTGCTAAAATCAATACACTTTGTAAAAATGTATAACCTGTTACTGCAAATGCTGTCGCTGCTGGTGACGCATCCCCCTTAAAGGTTTCGTATGGTACCAAACCTGTCATTACCCACGAAAATAATACGTACAAAATGGTACAAATAACCAACGATCCCAAAATACCAATCGGCATTCCTTTCTGTGGATTTTTAGCTTCTTGTGCCGCAGTAGAAACCGCATCAAATCCAACAAAAGCAAAGAAAACAACTGCTGCTCCTGCTGCAATTCCTGGCATTCCTCCGAATTGAGTTCCTGGAATATTTTTAGGAATAAATGGAATATGATTTTCTGGATTGATATGACTCCAACCCAAAATGATAAAAACAATTACGACACTTACTTTTAAAATTACAAGAATATTGTTGATAATTGCAGATTCTTTTGTACCTCTCATTAACACTAAAGAAAGTAGACATACAATAAAGATTGCAGGTAAATTAACCATTCCGCCATCGGCTGGAGCGTGCAACAATTCTTGAGGTAAATGAATATTAATTCCTTGCAAAAATTTATCGACGTAAGCCGACCAACTCACACTTACAGTTGCCGCTGCCAAAGCATATTCTAACACCAAATCCCAACCGATAATCCAAGCAATAAACTCTCCCATTGTTGCGTAAGAATACGTATAAGCACTTCCAGCAACTGGAATCATTGAAGCAAATTCGGCATAGCAAAGTCCTGCAAAAGCACAACCAACTGCGGCTAAAACAAACGATAAAGTGACTGCGGGACCTGCATGATCTGCCGCTGCAATACCTGTTAAACTAAATAATCCAGCACCGATGATAGCGCCAATACCCAAAGCAACTAAGGCTCCCGAAGAGAGAGATCTTTTTAAACCACCTTCCGTTTCTTGCGAATCTTCTATTAACTTCGCTAATGGTTTAATTTTCCAAATTGACATAAAAATACATGTATTAAAACTTGACGAAATGTAAAGTGTTTCAGATATATTTTTAAAATTCGAAAAATAAATTTTATTTTTTTTGGATATATTTCTATAGAAAAACTTAATATTTACGAATAATATAATTAGAAATTAATATTAAAACGCAACTTTAAATTATTCATAAAAATTAAATCATATTTTAATAAAACTAAATCCAATAAATTAAATAAATACGAATAAAATTATTTTTTACTTATTTTATTGAGACAAAAAAACCTCGAAAATAATTTTCGAGGTTTTGTATTATTTTATTGAAATGATCTTCTTATTCTGCAATACTTGGAACTGAAACCAATTCGTTTGTATCAGCATCATAATCTATTTCATCAAAACTAAATCCAAACAATTGTAAGAATTCATCATGATAACCTTTGATATCAGAAATTTCTTTTATGTTCTCAGAAGTTACAATTTTCCATAAATCATCTACTTCTTTTTGTACATCTTCGCGCATTTCTAAATCATCGATACGAATACGTCCATTTTCGTCCAAAGGAACTTCTCCGTTTGCAGTATACAAGCGCTCTGCAAACAAACGTTGCATTTGCTCGATTGTACCTTCATGAATTCCTTTTGCTTTCATTACTTTGTACAATAACGAAATATATAATGGCACAACTGGAATAGCAGAACTAGACTGTGTTACCAAAGCTTTGTTTACAGAAACGTAAGAAACACCATTCAAATCTGACAATAATTCGTTGATAACTGGAACCGTTTTTTCTAAATCGTTTTTAGCCATACCAATCGATCCATCTTTGTAGATTCTATGCGTCAATTCTGGCCCGATGTAAGAATAAGCAACAGTTTTTACACCTTCAGCTAAAACACCAGCAGCTTTCAAATCTTCCATCCAAAATTTCCAATCTTCACCTCCCATTACAGCAATTGTATTATCAATTTCTTCTTGAGATTCAATCGGATCAATTGTAATATCTGTTACTTCTGCTGTATGAAAATCTACTGTTTTATTTGTAAATGGTTCTCCAATTGGTTTAAGAACTGATGAATACGCAACACCTGTTTTTGGATGTGTACGACGTGGCGAAGCTAAACTGTAAACTACTAAATCTACTTGACCTAAATCTTGTTTGATTAAATCAATCGTTTGTTGTTTAATCTCATCAGAAAAAGCATCTCCATTAATACTTTTTGCATACAAACCAGCTTCGTGTGCTTCTTTTTCAAAAGCAGCTGTGTTGTACCACCCCGCAGTCCCCGGTTTTCTTGGTGCAGCAGGTTTTTCGAAGAAAACACCTATTGTTGCAGCATTATATCCAAAAGCAGCTGTAATACGAGATGACAGACCAAAACCTGTCGAAGCTCCAATTACCAATACTTTTTTTGGTCCTTCGGCTGAAATATTTTTTGATTTTACGTACTCAATTTGATTGTGAACATTTTTTGCAGTTCCCTCAGGGTGAGTCGTAATGCAAATAAAACCTCTTGTTCTTGGTTGAATAATCATTATACTTAATTTAGTCGCATAAATTTATAAAATAAATTCTATATAACGAAACGATCTTTTTGTACATAAAATCATTCTATTTTTGAGAAAATTAATAGAAATACAGATTTCGATTTACTACATTTACAATTACTCAAAACCTACTTACCTATGAAAGATATTCACATGGGTTATTTAATCAAAAAAAGTCGACGAACTTGGAATTGATATATCCCGTATCAAAGGTTTCTTCAAAACTTATTCTGAAAAAGAAATTAATACTCAATAGTTAAGTAAAGACATACAAATAGACGATTTATTAAATGGTCGAAGTTGTTGAAATATGATTTTTTTTTAGAATTTATACACTGAAGAAAAAAAGAAATTTCTAATGAATACAATATCCCTAAAAACACTATTCATAATTGGATAAAAAACTCCTACCAAAAAATTAAATCTTATGATTTGAATTCTGTTTTAGAGATTTTAAAAATTCAGCAAAAAAATAATTACACCAATACTTTTACTGCTGATAAGTTTAAAATCAGTCGAAATACTGTAGCTAAATGGCGTAAAATATATGGGTATTAAAAAACGGTTTCAAAAAGAAACCGTTTTTTTTTATTTATCTATTATTTTTATCCTCTTTTATTACTTTATGTACCGCTAAAGTTGCAAACGGAATAAATGCGTACATCACATAAATGATAAAGTCTTCGTCATCCCATTTATATATTCTTCTGACTCTAAAAAGTAAAATCAAGTAAGCTGTAAACCAAAAACCGTGAAAACAACCGGCAAATGGCATTGGCAACACATAATCGAATTGATATTTAATTGGCATTGCGACCAAAAATAAGAGCGTACAACTTATCGTTTCCCACACACATGATGTGCTAAACCATTTTTTTAACTTTTCGTCAGATACGTTTAACATTTTGCAAATTTAATCGTTTATTGATAGTAGAGGTATGATAATCATTAGTTAAAAAGGTTATTTTTACTCAATTATTGAAATAACTATTAATATTTATGATAATTAAATGTTATAATTATTATTATTTATGATAATTATGCATAATAATTATCAATATTATTTATTAAATTTGTAAAAATCCAAAACCTCATAATTAATGCACGTAGATAATTTTCTTTCAAAAAAATTCAATTTAGCTTTACCCTACTGGACAATTATCTGTCCCATTCTTGCCATATTTTCACTAACTATAGCCGAAGGATTTAAAGATCAGATGTGGTTTTCTGGAGTCTTAGGAATCATTTTAATTTCAGCCGTTTTATCAGCTGTACATCACGCAGAAGTTGTAGCGCATAAAGTTGGAGAACCTTTCGGAACCATTATTTTGGCCTTAGCCATTACAGTTATCGAAGTTTCGTTAATTGTTTCATTAATGATGTCCGAACCTACCGGCTTTCCTTCAGTTTTGGCTAGAGATACCGTTTTTGCTGCTGTAATGATCATTCTTACCGGAATTATCGGAATCTGTTTATTGGCTGGAGGAGTTCGCTATAGAGAACAAAATTTTATCAAACAAGGTGTTTCAACTGCTTTAATTACTTTAGTTGCAATATCTATATTAACCTTAGTTTTACCTAATTTTTTAACTTCAGAAAAAGGAGGAGAATTTTCGACAAGTCAATTAATTTTTGTAGCAATTATTTCGTTGATTTTATATGGCGGATTTATTTCCGTCCAAACCATTCGTCACCGTGATTATTTCTTACCACAAAGTAGCAAAGATAATGTAACATCAGAATTGCATGTCGAAAAACCAAATTTATTGACTACAATCTCGAGTTTGGTTTTATTATTAGTTGCTTTGTGTGCAGTTGTTTTGTTATCAAAAAAATTATCGCCAACCATCGAAACAATTGTGATGGATTTAGGCGCTCCAAAATCATTGGTGGGAATTATAATTGCCGGAGTTATCTTATTACCAGAAGGTTTAGCTGCATATAAAGCAGCAAAACAAGACCGTTTACAAACAAGCCTTAACTTGGCTTTAGGCTCTGCTTTAGCATCAATTGGATTAACAATTCCTGCTGTAGCAATCGTATGTTATTTTACAGGACTAGAAGTAACATTAGGAATAGATGCAAAATCATCTATCTTATTAGTATTATCCTTATTCACTGTTTATTTATCATTAAATTCTGGTCGAACAAATATTCAGCAAGGAATTGTTTTATTAACACTTTTTGCTACGTATTTATTTACAACAATAGTTCCTTAAAGGAAATTTAAAGACATAAAAAACGACTCAAAATTAAATTTTGAGTCGTTTTTTTTTATTATTTTTTTGGTAAAGAAACCATATTCGAATCTAACTTTTGATCTTTTTCTAAGAATATTTTTCCTCTCAAAATACTTTGAATTGTATTGATTAATTCTTTCTCGAAAGAATCTCTTAATTGAGATTGATGAAAAATCAACGAAACTTCACGTGTTGGAACTGGCGACTCAAAGTTTTTAACAAATTTCTTATACTCTTGTGGCAAATCATCTGCAACCAAAGCAGGCAACAAGGTCATTCCATATCCATCATTTGCTAATTTAACTAAGGCTTCAAAACTTCCTGAATCTAACTTAATCGGACGATTTTTCAGATTAGAAGTATCACATAAAGCCAACACATTATTTCTGAAACAATGTCCTTCTTGCAAGATTAATAAATCAGAAGTGTTTAGATCATCTTCATTGATTTTATCTTTGTCAGATAAGCGATGCCCGTTTGGTACATAAGCCACCAATGGTTCATAATAAAGAGGTTTTTCGATAATTTGATCTTCGAAAAGTGGTGAAACCACAATACCAAAATCCAACGAACCATCTTTTATTCCTTTTATAATTTTATCCGTTTGCAATTCTTTGATAATAAGATTCGATTTCGGATTATTTTTCTGAAATGTTTTATAAAATAATGGTACCAAAGAAGGTAAAACAGTAGGAATAACACCAATAATGAAATCACCTTCTAACAAACCTTTTTCTTCGTTTACCAAGTGTTTCATTCGGTTAGCTTCCATTAAAATTGTTTTTGCTTGCGCAACAATTTTCTCTCCAATTTGAGTGATTTTGATTGGATGCGATGTTCTATCGAAAATATCAATATTCAATTCTTTTTCCAATTTCTGAATCTGCATACTCAATGTTGGTTGAGTTACAAAGGATTTATCAGCAGCAATTGTAAAGTTCTTATGCTCAGCCACTGCCAGCACATATTGTAATTGTACTAATGTCATATATAAAAATTGATATCTATAAATTTTTGTGATAAAGATATACATTATTATATTATCAATCTATATCTTAAATCATAATTTAATCCATAAAAAAAGCTCGAATAAATTCGAGCTCATATTAAATATAAATTTAATTATTTGTTTAATTGTTTCTGAATTTCAGCTGTCCAATCTTGTAATTTTTTAGCATCTTCTGGTTTCAATGTTTGAGTAAAACCTTGTAATTCTTTTTGAAAATCTACTGATTGTTTTGTCAATTCAGCTAATTTATTTGCATCACCAGCAGTTGCAGCTAATTTCATGTCAGCAGCCCATTTGTTGTATTTTCCAACAAATTCAGTAATTTTTGGATCAGAGAAAGTTGGTAAATCTTTTGCTACATCAGCAATTTTATCCATTGTCTCTTTACCAGCTTCTACTTGGTCTTCTACTGTATTTGCTACATTTTCTTGTGTGTTTTCTACTTTTGCATCTACTTTTTCTTTTTCAGATTTACAAGAAGATAAAGAAACCACACCTAATACTGCAGCGGCTAAAAATAATTTTTTCATTTTAATTAGAGTTTTAAAGTTAATATTATTGATTGTTGAATATAAACAAATCTAACGATTTATTTTTGTTAATTTTTCAATTTTCTTTCGAAAATTGAACTTCATACAAATTGGCGTAATAACCTTTCTGAGCCAACAATTCACTATGTGTACCTTGCTCAACAATCATTCCACTATCCATCACAATAATTTTATCTGCATTTTGAATCGTCGCCAAACGATGTGCAATAATGATAGAAGTTCTACCTTGTGTTAGTTTATCCGTTGCTTTTTGTATCAATTCTTCCGACTCTGTATCAATAGAAGAAGTTGCCTCATCCAACACCAAAATCTCTGGATTATAAATATATGCTCTCAAAAACGAAATCAATTGACGTTGACCTACAGAAAGTGTCGAACCACGCTCGCTTACCTCACTGTAATAGCCTTTTGGTAGTGACATGATAAAATTATCAATTCCAATAATTTTCGCAGCATTTTGTACTTCTTCCAACGAAATATCTTTATTTCCTAAAACAATATTGTCGTAAATCGTTGTATTAAACAAGAAAACATCCTGCAAAACAACCGCAACGTGTTGACGTAAATTCTTCAATTCCATATCATGAATATTCACATCATCTATTTTAATTGTTCCAGAATCGATGTCATAAAAACGACTCAATAAATTAATAATTGTGGATTTTCCTGCTCCTGTCGCACCTACAATTGCAATTTTTTCTCCTGGTTTTGTCGAAAAAGAAATTCCTTTCAATACTAAATTATTCGGAACATAAGAAAACTTCACATTTTCAAAATCGATTTTACCTTTTACATGATCCAATTTTATTGTTCCATTATCTGGCAACGTTTGATCATCATCAATAATTTTGAACACACGATCTGCTCCTACCAAACCACGCTGAATGGTATTGAAACGTTCTGCAATTGCACGCATTGGCGCAGTTAACAACGTAACATATTGTGTAAAAGCAATCAAATCTCCGACAGAAACATCTCCATAAACAGCAGTTCTAAGACCTCCAAACCAAATCAAACTTCCTGTTGCTAAAGCCGAAATAATATCGACAACAGGAAACATTAATGAAAAATAGAAAACTGTTTTTAGATAATTTTTCTTTAGATCATTATTAATCGAAACGAATTTATTGTATTCTGCTTGCTGACGATTAAAAACCTGAATAATATTCATTCCTGTTAATCGTTCTTGCACAAACGTATTCAGCTTCGCTACAATTGTACGTTCTTCTTGGTAAACATTTTTCAATGCTTTTTGAAATAATCGTGTAATAATCATCATCAACGGAAGAATCACAATCACAACCGTTGCCAAAACCCAGTTCATCCAATACATCACAACAACGATGAAAATGATTTTTAGTACATCGCCTAACATCACTAAAATTCCGTCGTTGAAAACCTCAGCAATCGTTTCAATATCAGAAACTGAACGTGTTACCAAAACTCCATTTGGCGTTTTATCGAAGTAACCAAGCTTGAATTTGATCAAATGATTATACAAACGAACGCGTAATAAACGGATAACTCGTTGTGCAACAACATTCGCTAAATAAACCATAAAAAAAGACAAAATTCCTTCGAAAACTAACACCAAAGATAGTTTCACGATTTGCATTTGAAGCCCTGGTAAATCTTTTGTCTGAATATAATCGTCGATGATATTTCCCGTTAAATACGGACGATAAACAGAAAAACACGCACTAAAAACCGCTACAAAAACCACCGACCAAAACATAACTTTGCTTTGTGCTCCGATTTGCAAAACACGTTTTAATCCATTAAAATCAAACGATGTATTCTCGTTATTTGAACTCATTTTTAAATAATTCTTTTGGATATTGAACATCTACCAAATACAAACCCTGCGCTGGCGCCGAAGCTCCTGCCGAAGAACGTTGTTTTTGTTCAATAATTTCTTCAAAATCTTGGATAGAAATTTTTCCTAATCCAACCTCAACCAATGTTCCAACAATTGCGCGCACCATATTTCGCAAAAAACGATCAGCAGTGATTTGAAAAACCAATTGTCCGTTTTCATTTTTGCGCCAAAATGCCTCCCTTACATCGCAAATATTTGTTTTCACATCGGTATGTAATTTAGCAAAACTTCCGAAATCTCCTTGCTTAATTAACAATTTTGCTGCTTCATTCATTTTTTCAATATCCAATTCTCGGTTAAAAATCCAAGCACTATCAAACGCGAAAGGATCTTTGAAAGGTGAAATAAAATAATTGTAAGAACGCGAAGTTGCATCAAAACGAGCATGCGCTTCATCATCCATCAAAAATAAACGATAAGCAGCTATATCCTTTGGTAAAAAAGAATTTAACTTTTTGATTATATCAACCGATAATTCTTCTTCATAATCAAAATGAATAAACATCTTTTTCGCATGAACACCAGAATCTGTACGCCCTGCTCCGACAATCGAAATTTCTTTTCTTAAGATTTTAGACAATCTATCTTCAATAACTTCTTGAACCGAAATTTGATTGGGTTGAATTTGATAACCAAAATAATTTTTTCCGTTGTATGCTAATTCTAAAAAATATCGCAATTGTTGTAAATTTGAGCAACAAAAATACAACCTTTTGAAGAAAATTCTTTTACTTTCGGACACGCATTCTTATATCGACGATAGAATTTTGGAATATGCGCAACAAGCAGACGAAATTTGGCATGCTGGCGATATTGGCGATATTTCTGTAACCGATAAATTGGCTGAAATAAAACCTTTGCGTGCTGTTTATGGAAATATTGATGATAATAAAGCTCGCGCAGAATTTCCGCTCAACAACAGATTTACGTTAGAAGGTGTTGATGTTTGGATTACACATATTGGCGGTTATCCAGGAAAATATAATCCTACAATACGAAAAGAAATCACAGAAAATCCTCCAAAATTATTTATTTGTGGACATTCACACATTCTAAAAGTAATGCCTGATAAACAATTAGGGTTAATTCACATGAACCCTGGCGCAGTTGGTAAACACGGTTTTCAGAAAGTTCGTACAATGTTACGGTTTGAGTTGAATAAAGGAAAAATTGAAAATTTGGAAGTGATTGAATTTAAGAAATGATTTTCGAATCTCGCATTTCGAGATTCGAAGTTCGCATTTCGCTTTATTTCGCCAACTTGAATTCTTTCAGAATAGTAACAAACTTCGAATTAGTGATATATTCTCTAAATTCGTGCGAATCTTGTCCAGAAAAATCCGTTTCTTCTAAGAATGTATAATTTTTAGAAAGTTCATCAAACAAATCTTTTTTGTAACCAAAATCTGTCGCAATCAAACTTCGAGATAAAAACCCAATCTTTCCTTTCCCTAATACATAATCCGTATCATTTATCGTGATATGCATGCGTTTTAACTGAGGTGTAAACGTTTTTAATTGATTATTATCCAACGTAAAATCAACTTTTCCAATTGCAGGCGCCAACATAATACTGTAAATTTTATTATTATTTTCTAACAACGTTTCTGCATTCGTAAAATCGACATGATGCGCATTTTCAGCACGTTTTATCTCACTTTCGCGCAACGAAGGATTCACCAACGAACTCAAAACAACCGATGCGCCACGACTATGCGAAATCAAATAAACATCTTTGTTATGAATGACATTCAAAATTCTACGAAGTCCAAAAACGCCCGCCATTTGGCTATTTGTCGTTGCACTTACCCAAACTTTTGCTGCTCCAAAAAGACTTTCGTTCACCAATCCATCCCAATAAAAATTAATTACCTCATCATTCGAAGAATTAATATTCATATAAGTTTTGGCTTTGTTGTAATTTTTTAGGCTAAACAAATAATCATTGTCAATTCCATGCACAAAAATGATGACACGGTTCTTATTTTTAACTCTTTTTTCAATATTTTTCAAACGCAAACTTTCATAAGAAGTTAATTGATTTTGAAAGTTACTTTCAGTCGCAATTTTCATCAACGAATAATCTCTACGACTTGCATTTTTAGGAGGTTTACCATACGATTTCAACCAATTATCTGGGTAAAAATTTCCGTTTTGATCCACAAAAGAACTTGTTGTATTCGGTTGAATAAAATTATTTGGATTCTGAGAAGTTGGCACATTATGTATTGCTGCACATGACGTTAAAAAACTAATCACGAAGATATAAAACAAGTTTTTCATATGATAAAAATTGGTATGCGAAGTAACTACAATTTTCTTTATTTCACAATAGATTTTGCACCTTCAACCATAAGTTTAACAAGGTTTTAAGTGAAATATACGATCAAACAAATTTTAGCCGAAACAAATCATCGTGGTTGGAATGATCCAACAAAACGATGGAAATATTATCAAGAATGGAACAGAGTATTATTTTTTCATTACAAAATTGACAAAGAAATTTTGAGAGAATTAGTTCCAAAAGATTTAGAAATTGATGAAATAAATGATTCTGCTTGGGTCTCGCTTGTCGCATTTACAATGGAAAAAATTCGACCTCGCTTTTTGCCTGCATTCTCTCCTATTTCTGATTTTGATGAAATTAATTTAAGAACTTATGTAACGAAAAATGGAAAACCTGGTGTTTATTTTTTATCTATTGAAGCTGAAAAATTATTTTCTGCAATTTTAGCAAAATCATTGTCAGGTTTGCCTTACGAAAAATCGAACATCAATAGAACCGAAAATTCTTATCAAGCCAATCATCCCAAACGAAATTTCTCTTTATTAGCGGATTTCCATGTTGGAATGCAAGTAAAACACAAAAGTGAATTGGATTTATTTTTGACTGAACGATATTGTTTGTATTTAGAAGATAACGATCAATTGTTTCGTTATGAAATCCAGCATTTACCATGGAAAATCAATCAACTTGAATTAGAATTTTTAACGATTGATTATCAGCTTCAAAACTTAAATATCGATTCGAGACCAGATTTAGTGCATTATTCAGAAGGTGTGCAAGTTGTCGCTTGGGAGAAGGAAAAAGTTTAACAATTAAATTTTCTTTCTCAACAAATGTTGCATTTCATTAAACCATTCTCGTTGAGAACCATCATCTATATAACCAACTTTTAGATACAAATCATATGCTGATTTATTTTTGAAATTAACCGCTAAAACCAATTCATCAATTGTAGGAAAATTATCTTTTACAAAATCATCCATCAAACTCATAGAAATTTTTCCGTAACCTTTTCCTTGAAATTCAGGATTTATCGATAGAGAGCGCAACAACAACGAATTCGTATTATTCGTCATCTCCAATTTATCGTCACCATAATCTAACACAAAAAAACCAATTGGTTCTTCATCTAACAAAATTGTAATTGGTTTTGCATGTCCATCTGTGCGTAATTTCAAACGCTCAAAAGTCTCGCTAGGCAAGGCTGTAAAAGGAATTTGGTCTTCTGGCAAATTATATAACAAAGCATCGTAATGTTTGGTTTCTGTATGTTTGAGTTGAATTATTGACATGGATGATTATTTTCAAATAAAAGTAATTAAAACATTCTAAATCCTATATAAAAACAACAAGGTTTATCTATTAAATTTTAATGAATTATCAATAAAAATTTAAAATCATTCTAACCAAAATAGTTTTTAAATTGTAGATAATTTCAATCTAAAATCTACAATTATGGATAATCAAAACAAGTTAAATATTCAAATAGGAACAAGTCAAAATACAGATGGTATCTATATAGAAATCACAGAAAATGGACCTTATATCTTGCACGGAAAGCCTAAAATTGTTCAGCAGTTTATCATTCCAAATCAGCAAGGAATTTCTGTCAATTACCAAGAAGGAGAAAAATTTGAAGCAAAAGATACAACTTATCTTTGCCGTTGTGGACAATCTTTTAATTAGTCTTTTTGTGATGGAACACATGCTTAGATGAGATTTCAAGATGGTTTACCAAAGCAACAAAAAGTAAAAGGATTTTTTTTTAATAAATGATATTAACATAAAACGCTCAAGAAAATCTTGAGCGTTCAATATAATAATGATGTTTATATTTTTTAATTATTAATTACACCAGAGCCTAAAAGTTCGTCTTCAACATACCAAGCACAGAATTGACCTTCTGTAATTGCAGATTGAGGGTTTTCAAATTCAACATACATTCCGTTTTCAGCTTTGTGTAAAATTGCTCTTTGCAAAGGTTGGCGGTAACGAATACGCGCCATCACTTCCATTGTTTCGTCGGTTTTCAAAGTTAAATCTTCGCGAACCCAATGTACTTCCTCTTCTTTTATAAACAATGCTTTCTTCAATAAACCTGAATGATCAGCGCCTTGACCTGTGTAAATAACATTAGTCTCTACATCTGTATCAATAATAAACAAAGGTTCTACTTTTCCTCCAACTCCCAATCCTTTTCGTTGACCGCGAGTGAAATAATGTGCGCCTTGATGTTTACCTACAATATCTCCGTCTTCTTGTTTGTATGAGAAACCTTTTGCTTCGAAATCTAATGCTTCATATTTATTTTCAAAAGTTGGAATTTCTCTTTTATATCCGTTCCAATATTTGGCTATTTCTACAATTACACCTTCTTTTGGTTTTAATTGTTGTTGCAAAAATTCAGGTAAACTAACTTTTCCAATAAAACATAAACCTTGCGAATCTTTCTTATTCGCTGTAACCAAGCCTTGCTCTTGCGCAATTCTTCTTACTTCTGGTTTTTCTATATCTCCAATTGGGAATAATGCTTTGCTTAATTGATCTTGCGACAATTGACACAAGAAATACGATTGATCTTTATTGTTATCGTTACCTTTTAACAATTGAAAAATCTCTTTTCCATTTTCATCAATTGTAGAAGTTTTTCGTGCATAATGCCCTGTTGCTACATAATCTGCACCAAGTTCTAAAGCTGTTTTCAAAAACAAATCGAACTTAATTTCTCGGTTACATAACACATCAGGATTTGGTGTTCTTCCTTGCTCGTATTCATTGAACATATAATCTACAATACGTTCTTTGTACGAATCAGACATATCAATGACCTGAAAAGGAATATCTAATTTTTTAGCTACCAACAAAGCGTCTGCACTATCTTCTATCCATGGGCATTCATCTTCCAACGTTACCGATGCATCGTTCCAATTACGCATAAATAATCCGATCACATCATAGCCTTGCTCTTTTAGCAAATAGGCTGTAACACTTGAATCTACTCCTCCAGAAAGTCCTACGACAACTCTTTTCATCTTAAAAAATTTCAGTCTACAAAGTTATAAAATAATATTCGACGAATGAATATCATACATCAATCTATTTTTTGAATGATTTTGGCTGAAAAAATAAGATAAAAATAAGCGTACAAATTCCAGTTAAAAATGGATAATATAAGTTAGATAACACATCAACCGAAGAAACCTTTGTTGCACTTGAAATTGTATTTGCAGCTGCAACCGCTGCCAAAACTTGCGCACCATAAGGTAAGATTCCTTGTACAAAACACGAAACCGTATCCAAAATACTTGCCACACGTTTTCCCTCTAAATCATGATGATCAGAAATATCTTTTGCAATTTTACCACAAATCAAAATTGTAATCGTGTTATTTGCCAAACAAGCATTCGCCAAAGCTGTAAGCGACGCAATACTCATCTCAGCCTGACGTTTTGTTTTAATATTTTTGGTTAGATGATAAATGATAAAATCTAATCCACCATTCAAACGAATAATTCCAACAATTCCACCAATAATTAAACAAATAATACTCAACTCAAACATTCCTTTAAAACCTTCATTAATAGAAGAAACTAAGTCTAGTAAAGGAACACCAGAATAGAACAAACCAATTCCAAGAAACGAAAGAATTCCTACAATTAAAGCCCAAATCACATTAATTCCAGAGATTGCTAGTCCAAAAACTAATAGATAAGGTAAGATTAAAATCAAGTCAAAATCTAACTGTTTTCCTTGGAAATTGGTTGTGTCAAAATGTTGAGAAAGTGAAAAATATATAATCGTCGAAACAATAGCTGCTGGAACTACTATTCGAAAATTAGTTTTAAATTTAGATTTCATGCTCACTTCTTGCGTACGTGTTGCAGCAATCGTTGTATCAGAAATAAATGATAAATTATCGCCAAACATCGCTCCACCAACTACTGCTCCTAACAAAATTGGCATAGAACCTGGGATCATTTTATCCATTTGCACTGCAATCGGAGCAACAGTTACAATTGTTCCAACCGATGTTCCCAAAGCCGTCGCAATAAAACAAGACAACAAAAAGAAACCTGCTACAATAAAGGAAGAAGGAAGATAATTCAAGAATAAATTTACTGTTGATTCTACCGCTCCAATTGTAGACCCTAAACTTCCAAAAGCTCCAGCGAGAAGAAAAATTAAAATCATTAACATTATCGTTTCCTCTCCTGCATTCTTACAAAAAGCTTCTGCTTTTGTATGAAATGAAACCTTAGGGAACTGAACAAATGCAATTACGAGTGCCAACATGAAAACAACCAATGCTGGAACAGAGTAAAAATCGTTCAGATAAATAGATGCCGAAAAATAGACAAGTATGAAAATGATTAAAGGCAATAAAGCCCAAAAATTTCCTTTTTTTATGATCATATTACTAAAAATTCAGAAAAATATTCTGCAAATATCTATCGAAATTTTAAAATATGAAAATCAAATATTTATTGATTTATAAGTTTTTAGGACAGTAGAATAAAAAAAGGAACATCTTTCGATAGACATTCCTTCATTTAGAAAAATTTTCTAAAAATTGTATTTTTATTTCGCAATTAATTTATTTGTTTGCGTAATTGCACGTTCATTTTTTTCAAGAATCCAAGCCTGACCTTTTATTTTTCGCATAATATTATCATACGTACGCATCAAAAAAACATTATAAATAGCTTCTGATAAATGCTTTGGTTTATGTGCCAACGAACGCAAACTCATCGAAAAACCTGGCGTCAAATATTTCATGTAATGCCACCAACCTTCTGGCATATATAGCATTTCTCCGTGTTTTAGGTCTGCAACCATCGGATTAATATGTTTCAACGCTGGCCATTTATCAAAATCAGGATTATCAAAATCAATATCTTCTCGACAAATTACCGAATGTGGAATTTTGTACATATACTTCGAATCCTCCGGCGGAACAATAATACAACGTTTTTTTCCTGCAAAATGAAAATGCAAAATATTCGCTAAATCGATATCATAATGCATAAAAACATTCGATCCTTCACCTCCAAAAAATAACATTGGCATCGATTTGAAAAGATTCAAACCCAAATCTGGCATTTTATAATCTTGTTGCAATTGCGGAACTTGACTCATCAAATTGTACAAAAATATACGCAAATCTGTCGGCTCACTTTGCAACAAATCTACATATTCAGACATTTTCATCTTTGCTACTGGTTCATTTACTTTCTTCGTATAATCAACCGGATCATTATTGTATAAAGGGACAACCTTGTTGCCTGCAACTTGTTTTATATACTCAAAATTCCACTTTTCGTACGCAGGCCAATCCTCTGTAATTCGCTCTACTACAACTGGTTTTTGAGGTTTAACGTAATATTTCTGAAAATCTTTTGCAGAAATACTTTCTACTCTTTCAACTTCTGTGAAATTAAAATTCATCTTTTATGTAAAATAAAGTGCAAATTTACTTAACTTTTTTGTTAAATCTGAAAGAAGCAATTATTAAACCAATCTTTTTTAAATATGATTTAATAATTATTTCTGATTTGATGATTTATTTAATATACATTGAACTTTACTATAACTGATGATAGAAAACACATCAATTCTTTCATTATCTTTACATTGAATTTTTAAAATCGATTCGTTGAACACAAAAAATCTATTTTTTTCCATTTTTTTTATTCTACTGAATACATTTTGTTGTGCACAGCAAATTTTTCCGTATTTGGAACTTCAAAATGAAGAAGATTTTGAAAAAATAGAAGCAATTTCTCTCGAAAATGACTATAATTTTCATCATTTATTGGGTAATTTGAGTCATAATTTTACTTTTCAGAACAATTCTTCGGAAGATATTTCGGCTAAATTTATTTATCCTTATCAAGCTTCTCAAAATGTGTACGAATTAAAAGCTTTTGTAAATGATAAAGTTTTCGAAATTCAATCCAAATCGATTGTAGATATTCGAAAAGAGTTAAAAAATATTGATGCTTCAACTATTTTTAAAAATCAACAAAACAATCAAGTTTTACAATTAGATTTAGGAAAAATTCCTGCACATGCTACACTAAAAATTAAGCTAAAAGTTTCGAAAATTGTTGAAGAAAATAATTTGAATTATCAAGTTTCGTTTTTAGAATTTATCGTGAAACGAACAGAATCTTTTACCCAAATTCATCGTTGGAACAATCAATTGAATGGTTTTCCGAAAAACATAAATTCAGATATTCATCTTTCGGGAAATTTTCCGATTTCAAAAATTGTTTCTGATTTAAAATTTTCAAAGGAAGATGATCGAAATTATGTTTCAAAAAATTCCGATAAAAAGATTCCAACTCTTCAATATGCTTATACAAAAAATGAACTACAAACCGGAATTGAAACGTTTACTGAAAATGGTTGCGATTATTTTTTAGGAACAATTGAACCTGCAAATAATCCTTCTAAATATAATGCTCCACGAGAATTTTTGTTCGTTTTGGATGCTTCTGGTTCTATGATGAATCAACCAATTGAAACTTCCAAAAAATTGATGAATCAACTTCTTCCAAATCTAAACGAAACAGATAAATTTAATGTGTTGGTTTATTCTACGAAAAATGAATTAATTTTTAATTCTTCTCAATTTCCAACGAAAGAAAACATCAATTTAGCTTTAGAAAAAATTAATTCTTTGAGTGGAACTGGCGAAAAATTATTGGATGAAGCAATAGAGCAAATTCAGAAAAATCCTTTTGATAAAAATTATAAACGAATCATTGCAATTATTTCTGATGGAGCGATAAATTTGAATGAAACGGTTTACAATTCACTCCGAAATTATGCAAAAGACACACAATTTATAACATTAGGAATTGGAAAAGAATTGGATTATCATGCGATGAATTTTATTAGTTTGGCAACAGGAACGCTTCCGATTACGGTCAATGAACCAAGAGAATTGAATCAGAAAATAACACAATTTCAGCAAGCTGTTTTGAATTCTTCTATTTATCATCTTAAAGTTCAATCATCCCAAATCAACCTCAACGAAACGTTTCCGAAGAATTTCAATACGTATTTAGCTCAAAATTCTGTCAATTTTGTTTCACGCGATTGTAATCGTCGTTATCCAAAAAAAATAGAAATTATTGGTAATCAATCGAACCAAAATTTCACTCAAAATTTTGAAATCAAACAACCAAATCCAAGTGAATTTACCGAAGCAATTAAGTTTTATTGGGCAAAACAAAAAATTGATTATCTCTTAAAAGATGAGGAACGTTGCGGTGAAATGTGCAAAAAAGATGGACGATATCGAAAAGAAATTGAGAAAATTGGAACTGAATTCAATATTTCAACACCTTATAATTTATTGATCCAGAAAGGAAATATAGAAAATTACAACAATGATTATGATACAGATGGCGATGGCGTGATGGATATCGAAGATGAATGTCCGTATATAAAAGGAAATCGTTTTGGAAATGGCTGTCCTGAAAATAATTTGAGTGATAAAAAGATTGGAAATTATGTTCAAGATTATTCAAATTATTTAATGGAAACCGTCGAATTTGATTTTGATAAAGCTGAAATCAGAGCTATTGATTATCCAAAATTGGATGAAGTTGTTGCAATTATGAAACGAAATCCATCACATCATTTTGTTATCGAAGGTCATACAGATGCGGTTGGAACAGAATCTTACAATATAGATTTATCACAACGAAGAGCAAACGCTGTGTTGAATTATTTGGTAGAAAAAGGTCTAAATAAAAATCGATTTTCAATTTCCGCTAAAGGCTTTTCAGACTTGAAAAACAAAGAATGTAATCCTGCTGCAAATTGTATTGATTGGAAAAATTTTGAGAATAGACGAGTTAGATTTAAGATAAAATAATTATTGTAACAAAAAAAGACCAAGCTTTCACTTAGTCTTTTGTATCTTATAATAATTAACAGCTTAAGAAATTCTTTCAATCAAAGCCATGTAGAATCCATCATAATTAGTTTGAGATGGATAATGCATTTTATCTGAAACCATTTTATAATTTGGATTATTCTTCAAGAATTTTTCTACTTGCTGCTCATTTTCTTGTGGTAAAATAGAACAAGTTGCATAAACCATCATTCCTCCAACTTTAATGATTTTAGAATAATCAGCTAATATTTTTTCTTGTGTTGCTAATATTTCGTCAATAAATTCTGGTCTTAATTTCCATTTTGCATCAGGATTACGTTTCAAAACTCCCATTCCAGAACAAGGTGCATCAATCAATAAGCGATCAGCAGAATTCTCCATACGCTTGATTGTTTTTGCTTCAATCACCTTTGTTTGTACATTTTGCACATTGTTACGTTTTGCACGACGTTTCAATTCTTTCAATTTCCAATCGTACAAATCCATTGCAATAATTTGCCCTTTGTTTTCCATCAAAGCAGCTAAATGCAATGTTTTTCCTCCTGCACCAGCACAAGCATCTACCACACGCATTCCTGGTTGAACACGTAAATATGGCGCAATCAATTGTGATCCTGCATCTTGAACTTCGAACCAACCATTCTGAAATTCATCTGTACGAAAAATATTTGTTTTCTCTTCTAGCTCTAAAGCATCTTGATATTTCGATAAAACTTTCGTTTTTATTCTACGCTCCTTCAACGCTTTTTGTAATGTTTTACGGTCTGTTTTCAAGGAATTCACACGTAAAACTGTTGGTGCTTGCGAGTTCATTGCATGCACTTCATCTAACCAACGATTTCCCAACGACTTCTCTCCTAACTCGAACATCCAATCTGGATACGATTCAGCAACCGCAATATTTTTAGACGAATTGTGATGTCTTTTCAAGACTTCTTTTGGATAGATTTTTTGAAATTCTTCCCATTTTGGTAACGTTTGCTCTGGATCTAAAGCAAACCAAGTTCCAACAAACTCCCAAATTGTATCAGGAGAAAGCGGACGGCTCATTGCCCCTTCAACCAAACGTTTCCAACGAACTAAATCGTAAACCGTTTCGGCAATAAAAGCACGATCGCGCGCTCCCCATTGCTTATTCGATTTCAATGTTCGCTCAACTTCTTTATCTGCATATTTTCCTTCGAAGAAAATTTGTTGCAATGTGTCGGTAATTCCGACAAATAAATTTTTATATGGTAAAATCTTCATAACTCGGTGCAAATTTACAAAGACTTAAATGATTAGCGTAATTAATTTATAAGATTATACAACTTCAAAAAGATCTTTTATCTTTTGAGGAACCTCAACCACTTTATTTTGCTGATAATCGAAGGTAACCATTCCTGTTTTCGCTTTTGCAATTAATTTATCTATTGTAGAAATTTTATAGATTACATCAAAACTAACACGCGAAAAATCTTGCACACCAATCTCAATCAACAATTCATCACCATAAAAAGCTTGATTTTTATACTCAATCGCAACATCACCCATAATCACACTTACACCTCCAAAATCTAATTCCGAATAGCCATAATGTTGAAAAAACTGAATTCGCGATTCATGTATAATGGACAATACTTTATCGTTTGCCAAATGATTTCCATAATTGAGATCAGTTATGCGTACTGGTATTATTGTTGAAAATAAAAATTTGTCTGAAAAATCTAATTTTATACGAGCCATTTTGTAGATATATTTGCTCAAAGATAAGAAAGTTGTATAAAAAAAAACGGGTTTAAGCTCCTCAGCTTAAACCCAATTGATTTTTAAAAAAACTTACACTAGTAAGTATAAATTTAACATTAAAAAAAATCAATCTTACTCTCTACTACCTAAGGTCAAATTTAGAAATAATTTAATAAACACCAAAACTTTTTAGAAAATTTTTATTATTCTTTTTTATTTAAAATAAGACTGATATTAAAAACTCTAAATATTAGATTATTATATAAAAAAAGCACTCTATTAAATACGACCTATATAAATAAAACATGCTATTTTTTATGTTTGTGAAAAATAGTAATTTGCAAGGCCAAACTTTTAACATGAATTTGATTCAATACATTCATCAACATCTTAATTCTATTTCAGAAAAATCAATCAACAATACAGTAAATTGTTTGAATGAAGATAATACCATACCCTTTATTGCGAGATATAGAAAAGAGGTCACAGGAAATCTTGATGAAGTTCAAATTTCTGCTATAAAAAAACTGCAAAATCAATACAATGAAATTGTTTCTCGAAAAGAATTTATTTTAAAAACATTAGAAGAACAAAATCAATTGAATAATGAATTACAACAACGTATTCAGAAAAGTTTTGATTTGGTCCAATTAGAGGATTTATATCTTCCTTATAAAAAGAAGAAAAAAACACGTGCGACAATTGCGAAAGAAAAAGGTTTAGAGCCTTTGGCGAAAATCATCATGAAACAAAATAATATTCCTGATTTAGATGATTTAGCAAAAAAATATCTGAATGAAGATGTGACAAGTATCGAAGATGCTTTTGCAGGTGTACAAGATATTATTGCGGAATGGATCAATGAAAATGAGTATGTGCGTCATCGATTACGAGATATTTTCAGAAAATCTGCTTTGATTGAAAGTAAATTAGTCAAATCTAAAATAGATGATGAAGATTCGGCTAAATATTCGAATTATTTTGAATACGAAGAACCATTGAAAAAAATTGCTTCTCATCGATTATTGGCTATTTTACGTGGCGAAAATGAAAATTTCTTGAAAGTAAATGTATCAATTGATAAAAAAGAAGCTTTCAAATTTTTGGAGTATACGTTGATCAAATCTATTCAACCAGAAGTTTCGTGGGTTATTGAAGAAGCGATAAAAGATGCGTACAAACGACTTTTGGCTCCTTCAATCTCAAATGAAGTGTTGAAAGAGGCAAAACAAAAAGCAGATGAAACGTCAATCAATGTTTTTTCGAAAAACTTAAATCAATTGCTTTTAGCACCACCTTTGGGAGAAAAAAGAATTTTGGCAATAGATCCTGGTTACAAATCGGGATGCAAAGTTGTCGTGTTAGATGAGCAAGGCGATTTGTTGCACAACGAAAACATCTATCCTCATGCGCCACAAAATGAAAAAACACAAGCTATCAAAAAAATAAATTCGCTTGTCAATGCTTATAATATCGATGCAATTTCGATAGGAAATGGAACAGCTTCTCGCGAGACTGAAAATTTGGTTCAGAATATTGCATTTGATCGTCCACTAAAAGTTTTTGTTGTAAATGAAGCTGGTGCTTCGGTTTATTCGGCTTCTAAAATTGCGCGCGACGAATTTCCGGATAAAGATGTTACCGTTCGCGGTGCTGTTTCTATAGGCCGCCGTTTACAAGATCCTTTGGCAGAATTAGTAAAAATAGAGCCAAAATCGATTGGAGTTGGTCAGTATCAACATGATGTCGATCAAACTTTATTGAAAAATGAGTTGGATGATGTTGTTTCTTTCTGTGTAAACAAAGTTGGTGTAAATCTGAACACAGCAAGCAAACATTTACTAAATTATGTTGCAGGAATTGGTGAAAAAATGGCTGAAAATATTGTAGAATATCGAAGCGAAAATGGTGCATTTAATTCGAGAAAAGAGTTACTAAAAGTTCCTCGTTTGGGTGAAAAAGCATTCTTACAAGCTTCTGCTTTTTTACGAATTCCAAATGCAAAAAATCCGTTAGATAATTCTGCTGTTCACCCAGAATCGTATGCTCTTGTAGAGAAAATGGCGAAAGATTTGAAAGTTGATTTGAAAGATTTGATTCAAAATAAAGAATTGATTAATCAACTTGATTTAACCAAATATATTACCGAAAAAGTAGGTTTACCAACTTTAGAAGATATTAAAAAAGAACTTGAAAAACCTGGTTTAGATCCGCGTTCTACTGCAAAAGTTTTTAGTTTTGATCAACGATTAAAGAAATTCGAAGATTTGCAATTAGGCATGAAAGTTCCTGGAATTATTAATAATATTACCAATTTTGGCTGTTTTGTAGATATAGGAATCAAAGAAAATGGTTTGATTCATATTTCTAAAATTTCGAATGAATTTATTTCAGATGTAAATTCAAAAGTGCATTTGAGTCAACAAATTGAAGTAACCGTAATTGGAATTGATACAGAAAAACGTAAAATTCAATTGTCTTTGATTGATTAAGGAAAATAATTTCAAAATTAAAAGGCAATCTAACGAAAGATTGCCTTTTTGATTTTATTATTTTCTGAGCAGAAATTAATCCTCAAATTTTACTTTATATTGTTTATCAAACTCTTTTTTCTGCGCATCAGTCATTTTACTACGCATATATTTTATTGTAAATCCACCAATCATTTTATCACCTTTATAATACATCCAATCTGATAATTTAGTTGGATCTATCACAATTGTATCATTGTGTTTAACCAATTTTGTGTATTGAGGTACGTTGTCCACAATTCCTTTTAATTGGTCGTTGTCCGAATATACATCACGAATCCAAATATGCTCTTTTTGTGTCGCATTCGGAATATCATACATTTGTTTGACAATAAAATTAGTTGTCGTTGTATCTTTCATCGACAACGCCAATTTGAAATCATCAAACGTTTGTTGCGCTTCCTTCCCAATACTATCCAAATCTTTTTGTTCTTGCTTTTGCTTATCCAAACCTTTATAAGCTTCTACTCCAGCATTTTCTTTGTTACCACAAGAAAATAATAAAACCGAAAAAGCTATTGCGAATAATGTATATTTCATAATTGTATTTCTTTGATTGTTGTCCTATAAAGTTACATAAATTTATTCAAAATAAGATAAATTCAACTCTTTTGGTGTTGGCTGAATCCATTTTTGATGACCAAAATAACTCCAAGTTGTATAAGCTAAATTGTAATTTGGATTTGTAAATTGATAATAATCGCTACCATTGACAGAAACTTTTGCATCCACAAAAACTTTGACATCTTTCACACCATTTTTCGCATAATCATATTTTACATAACGTGCAAATTGCCACATCATATCTGGGCTAACCGCCATTTTTGACATTTGTTTGAAGGTTAGATATTTTGTCAAATCTACTTTCTCGCGTTTCAAGAATTTACCTTTTTTCTGCGGATCTGGTTTCGAAACATATACCACAACTTCACCCGCTTTGTTACGCAACATCATTCGCCAAGCCATGCGATGACCTTCCTCTGTCCAAAAAACATTTCCTGGAATAAAATAATGACGAACAGGTAAATATATTTGCCAAATCACATAGAAAAACATCAAATAAGAGAACATGACACGACGTGTTGTCAATAAATTATCATCATCCGAACGATCCATCATAAATGATTTTTTAGGAAAAACAACTTCCTGAATCTTAACGGGATCATAAAAGAAAATTAACATTGCCAAAGCAAAGAAAGGAAATATTCCAATCCCGAAAACTGCAGAATTGAAAATATGAAAGGCTACAGCACATTTGAAAGCGATTCCACGCGTTCTATTCATCAACATTGCAGGAATAATCAATAAATCGAAAAAGAATCCGCCCCAAGCAAAAACTTGTGCAAACTCTAAACTACTTACAACTTTTCCTAATCCAATCAAATTATATTTTGTTGTTAATAAATCGCCATATTCGTGAAATTTCATTTGTAAAAAAACACCGTTAAACCAATCTGGATAAATCTTTGCAAAAGCCGCAAAAACATACACAATCAATAACTGAATAATGAATAAAGTTGGCACCCAATTGCGCATAGTTAGACGTTTTATTTTCGGGAAAATCAAACTATCAATCGAAAAGAAATGATGCGCAGGAATTATTGTCATCATCCACGAAACTAGCATAAACAGATAATAATGGTTGTTGTAGCTTGTTTTTTGCATGAAATACGTCAACGACCATAAAATAGAAAATACTATAATCGAAAATCGGTAAGCAAATCCAAACACGATAAACCAGCCTAAAATTCCCATGAGCACGTACAAATAAATCATATTTTGTCCCAAGAAGACATTTGTCCACTCGAATCCGATGAACGAAAATGTAATGTGCGGTTCAACAAAATTTGTTTGTACCCAACCTGTAAAAATGGCTCCCCAACATTCTGCAACAATTAATAAACCAAAGATTATTCGGAAAATTACAAGTGGAGAATTATCAACTTTTCGGAATAAATATTCGCTAAACATGATTGATTGTTAATTTTGGCTAATTTAAAAATAACCTTTAGAGTTTAGCTACTTTTAGCGTATATTTATTGTATGAAAACGAGGAAAATTATTTTGTTTGATGGAATTTGCAATTTATGCAATCAATCTGTTCAGTTTGTGATTGAACATGACAAAAAAAATCAATTTCAGTTTGCTTCATTACAATCTGATTTTGGACAAAATTTCTTGAAAGAAAATAATCTGGATGCGACAAAATTTGATTCTATCGTTTTTATTGAAGATGATAAATTTTATACCAAATCATCTGCCGCACTTAAAATTTCGAAATATTTGGACGGAATAACTTCGTTGTTGACTATTTTTATGATTGTTCCAAAGCCTTTGCGCGATGTGGTTTATAGTTTTATTGCGAAAAATCGTTATCGTTGGTTTGGAAAACAAGAAAGTTGCTGGCTTCCTAGTCTAGAATTGAAGGCGAAGTTTTTAGATTAAATTTTAAAGCTTTAACAAATAAAGCCAGTATTTTTTATCAAAAATTGGTTTTGTTCTTTGTTCATTACAAACCCTAAATCTTCATAAAGATGTCGAGCTGAATTCATAAATTCTGATGTATGAAGTGCGATAATTTTTTCATCTGATTCTTTTGCAAATAAAATACAAATTTTTATTAATTCTCTACCTATTCCTTTTCCTAAAAAATTAGGATGGACTCCAACCATTCTCAATTAAGTCCAATCTTTTTCGAATATTTCGGTAGGATTTCCTTTCGAAACTAAAAAAGCCATACCAATAATCTGATTATCGAATTCGCAAACAAAACAAGTAGATTTGGAAAGTAAATCTCTATACGATTGTTATGCACTTAAAAAAGAGTACATCTTATTCCAATTCAAAGGGTTTAAAACATGTTCGAATTGTTGATAAGAATCTATCCCAAGAGTACGAAGATTTTCAACATCAGATAATGATGCTTCTCTATAAGTTAAAACCATATATATTTCTACTGACTTCTGTATTTCTCAATTGCAGCTTTTATTTTTTCGCGACGATTAGATGGTGATGGATGCGTACTCTGAAACTCTGGAACTTGGCTTCCTCCCGAAGCTTCTTCCAAAATATCCATTACACCAATCAATGCTTCTGGATTATATCCTGCTTGAATCATAAATCGAACGCCCAAATCATCAGACTCCAATTCATCATCACGACCATATTTCATGTTCACCATATTTGCCACAACTTGCGCATAATAAGCCGAATTTGCGTCTCCAGCTGCAACACCTGCCGCTCCTGCAATTCCTTGCGAAAGTTCTTGTTTCGACATTTGTTCTGCACTATGACGCGCAATAACGTGACCAACTTCGTGTCCCAAAACTCCAGCCAATTGATCTTCGTTTTGCAAACGCGTCAACAAAGCTTCGGTAATAAAAATTGGGCCACCAGGCAATGCAAAAGCATTTACAGTTCGATTATCTGCTAACACATAAAACTGAAATGGATAATTCGTTTTATGCGCATCACTAGTATTGACCACTTTCGCGCCTACTCGTTTTACAAGTTCTTGGTATTGGGCATTGCGAGATAGTCCACCAAACTCTTGAGCCATTTGCGGAGCCGAATTAATTCCCATCGCAATTTCGTCATCTTTGGTTAATGAAATATATTGCTTTTCGCCTGTAATTTCATTGACTTCCGAAGAAGAAAAATATTTTATAACAGAAAAAATAACAATTGCTGCGGCAATTATTAATTTCATCGACGTTCCGCCCTTTTGCATATCAATATAAGGTGTTAATTATTTTTTGTGCCTTTTCTTTAAAATCTCCAAAACATCTTTTAATTCAAAGCCACGCGCATGTAAAGCCATAAGGTAATAAAAGAAAACATCTGCCGATTCTTCCAAAAAGTTTTCGTCGTTATCTTGTTCCGAAGCAATCACCATTTCTACGGCTTCTTCCCCCATTTTTTTAGCGATTTGCGAATTACCTTTTTTATGAACACGTTTCATTTTAGATTTTTTCGCATCCTCTAATTTCGCCTCTTCCATCATTATTTCCAATTTCTTTAAGAATGGAAATTTTTTCTCTTTTTTGACTTCAGAAGTATTTTCATTAAGTTCCATAAAATCGTTTGTTTTCATAGATTTTTTTAAACGTAGAATAAATTTAAGAAATTCTACCGAATTATTTATCTCAATTCTATTGCCAATATTACTATTTTTTGAAAAAAAAGAAAGTTTTTATTCACATTTATTTCTAAAAAAATAAAATTCTAATCAATTCATTCAATTAATTTTTAAGATTGTTGTTCACTTTTATTTTAAGATAAAAAAACGTATTTTTACGCGAAAATAAACATAGCGCAAACACAATGAACACAAACGATTTTTCCATTAGACATATTGGAAACAATGCGCAGCAAGCAGCTGAAATGCTTTCTGTTATTGGGAAAGATTCTATTGATTCTTTAATTGAGGCAACAGTTCCTCAGAACATTCGATTGAAAAATGCTTTGGATCTACCAGAAGCTTTATCAGAATTTGAAGCTATTAATCATTTAGCTGAAATCGCTTCAAAAAATAAAAAAGTAAAAAATTATCTTGGATATGGATATTATGGTACAATTTTACCAGCACCAATTCAACGTAATATATTAGAAAATGCTGGTTGGTACACAGCTTATACACCATACCAAGCGGAAATTGCGCAAGGACGTTTAGAAGCTTTATTAAATTTCCAAACTGTTATTTCTGATTTAACAGGTTTACCTATCGCAAATGCCTCTTTATTAGACGAAGGTACTGCATGTGGTGAAGCAATGCACATGTTATTTGAATCTCGTTCTCGTGATCAAAAGAAAAACAATGTCAACAAATTTTTTGTAGCAGACAACTTATTCCCTCAATCTGTAGCAGTTTTAGAAACGAAAGCACACGGTTTAGGAATTGAATTAGTTGTTGGAAACTTTGAAACAACTGAATTAACAGAAGAATTCTTCGGAGCGATTGTACAATACATCGGAAAAGGAGGACAAATCAATAATTATAAATCATTTGTAGAAAAAGCAAATGCGGTTAACGTAAAAGTTGCTGTTGCAACAGATTTATTAGCTTTAACATTATTAACACCTCCAGGTGAATGGGGAGCTGATATCGCAATTGGTACTTCTCAACGTTTTGGTGTTCCAATGGGATACGGTGGACCACACGCAGCTTTCTTATCTTGTACAGAAGAATATAAGCGTGTAATTCCAGGACGTATTATTGGAGTTTCTCAAGATCGTTTAGGAAATTATGCATTGCGTATGGCTTTACAAACGCGTGAACAACATATCAAACGTGAAAAAGCAACTTCTAACATTTGTACTGCACAAGTATTGTTAGCAGTTATGGCTTCTTTCTACGCGGTTTATCACGGTAAAGATGGTTTACAATATATCGCTGATCAAATCCATACTAAAGCAGCTGTTTTACACGGAGGTTTAGAGCATTTAGGATTTAAATTAGTGAATACAAATTTCTTCGATACAATTCAAATTGAGGTTGAAAACTCTGACGAAATTGTGAAGATTTTTGCAGAAGAAGAAATTAATGTAAATGGATTCGAAAACGGAAAAATTTCAATCACAATTGATGAAATGACTTCTGAAGAAGATATTTTTGAAATTTTAAGTGTTTTTGCAACAATTAAAAACACAGAAGACGGTTTCGAATTTGAAGTAGATGATTCTTATTTACCTCAAGATTTAATCAGAACTTCTGATTTCTTAACACACGAAAACTTCAATTTATATCATACAGAAACAGAATTAATGCGTTACATCAAACGTTTAGAACGTAAAGATTTAGCGCTTAACCAATCGATGATTGCATTAGGTTCTTGTACAATGAAATTGAATGCTGCAACAGAATTATTGCATATGTCTTGGGAAAGAATGGGGAATGTACACCCTTTCACTCCAAAAGATCAAGTAGAAGGTTACCAAACATTAATCAAAAACTTAGAAGATTATTTAGCTGTAATTACAGGTTTTGATGCAACTTCTTTACAACCAAATTCTGGTGCACAAGGAGAATATGCAGGTTTAATGGTTATTCGTTCTTACTTTGAGGCAAAAGGAGAAGGACACAGAAATGTAGTGTTGATTCCACAATCTGCTCACGGAACTAACCCTGCTTCTGCTGCAATGGCTGGAATGCAAGTTGTTGTTGTGAAAAACTTAGAATCTGGTGAAACAGATTTAGTTGACTTGAAAGAAAAATGTGAAAAACATAAAGATAACTTAGCTGCATTGATGATTACTTATCCATCAACTTATGGCGCTTTTGATAGCAATATCGAAGAAGTTACTGAAATGATTCACGCATACGGAGGTCAAGTTTATATGGACGGTGCAAATATGAATGCACAAGTTGGATTAACTTCTCCAGGAAATATTGGTGCAGACGTTTGTCACTTAAACTTACACAAAACATTCGCTATTCCTCACGGAGGTGGAGGACCTGGTGTAGGACCAATTTGTGTTAAAGCACACTTAGCTCCTTTCTTAGGATCTTCTCCATTAATCGAAACTGGAGGAAAAGAAGCGACAAATACATTTGCTGCAGCTCCTTATGGTTCTGCGTTCATTTTACCAATTTCTTACTCTTACATTTTAATGTTAGGAGCAGAAGGTTTATTGAAAGCGACACAAGGTGCAATTTTAAATGCTAATTACATGAAAACTCGTTTAGAGAAACATTTTGACATTTTATATACAAATGGAAACAATGTAGTGGCACACGAATTTATCTTAGATTGTCGTCCATTCAAAAAAGCAGGTATCGAAGTTACTGATATTGCAAAACGTTTGATTGATTACGGATTCCACGCACCAACAGTATCTTTCCCAGTTGCTGGAACGTTGATGGTAGAGCCTACAGAATCAGAAAACAAAGCAGAATTAGATCGTTTTTGTGATGCATTAATTTCTATTCGTCAAGAAATCGACGAAGTTGCAAACGGAGATTATCCAGTTGACAACAATGTATTACACAACGCGCCTCACCCAATTCACTTGATTACAGCAGACGAGTGGGAATATCCTTACTCTCGTTCTAAAGCTGCATATCCAGCAGAATGGGTTCGCGAGCGTAAATTCTTTGCATCTGTTTCTCGTATTGATGATGCTTACGGAGATCGTAACTTAATCTGTACATGTGCTCCTATCGAAGCCTATATGGATTAATTATTCTAGAAAGAATATATTATAAATACAAATCGCTCTGAGAAATCGGAGCGATTTTTTTATTGAAATAATTTAAATGTTTAAAATGTTTGTATTTCTTAATTTTTTTTAAAATTCATTCTAACTAAACTTTTAATATTAAAACATTTATGAAAAATTATGCTGCCGAGTTTTTCGGTACTTTTTGGTTAGTTTTCGGAGGTTGTGGTAGTGCAATCTTTGCAGCTGGTATTCCCGAATTAGGAATTGGTTACGCTGGTGTTGCATTAGCATTTGGTCTTACTGTATTAACAATGGCTTATGCAGTTGGTCATATTTCTGGAGGACATTTCAACCCTGCTGTCTCTTTCGGTTTATTTGCTAGAGGACGATTTGATGGAAAACAACTTATTCCTTATATTATTTCACAAGTACTCGGAGCAATTGCTGCAGCTGTTGTATTATACTTAATCGCATCTGGAAACTCAGATTTTGCAATTGAAAATACAAAAGCTGGTGCATTCGTTTCCAATGGATATGGATCCTTTTCTCCACATGGTTATAGCATGTTATCTGCTTTTCTAATTGAATATGTCTTAACAGCCTTCTTCTTAATTGTTATTTTAGGTGCTACAGATAAATTTGCAAACGGAAAATTTGCTGGAATTGCAATTGGATTAGCCTTAACATTAATTCACTTAATTTCTATTCCAATCACTAACACATCTGTAAATCCTGCTCGCTCTACATCTCAAGCTATTTTTATAGGCGGCGAACCTTTAACACAATTATGGTTATTTTGGGTTACACCAATCGCTGGCGCAATTGTAGGTGGATTAATTTATAAATTATTAACCCGTAGTGCATTTAGTTAAT